>CALZIH010000001.1 GCA_945787305.1 uncultured Desulfobulbaceae bacterium
CTGTTTATGGGCTATTACCTGCTCAGTGGCTGGAGCTCAGGCAATGAGTTCCAGGAAAAAATGAGCGCCCATCAGGAAAAATTTTCCCAGAGCAAATAAGACAACTCATAGCCGGTTTATAATATTATTTGCTCTAATTCAGAATATGGAGCGTAACATGTCTGTAGTCGGTGGCGAGGCATTTTGCGGTACCGATAAGTAAGGCGTTGTGTAACCAATTGCAAGAGAAGGGAATTCTTCATATTGCTCTGCTCTTGTCTTAACAGTTAACGGTTTGGTACCGGGCGGGATTCTTCTCGCCCGGTTTTTTTATGAAACAGAATAACCGACTCCTCGGTCCGTGGCGTCGACGCCTTCAATGGGCTTTTACCTTGCTTCTCCTGGGCCTTCCCTGGTTGGAGGTCAACGGAAAAAGCCTGTTGCGCATCGACATCCCTGAACTCCGCCTTTTCCTATTCGGCCAGGTTCTGCGGATTGAGGAATTGTACCTTGTCCTGCTCTTCACCTTAATTTTTATTCTCGGCTTCCTTCTGGTCACCGTTGTTTTTGGCCGAGTCTGGTGTGGTTGGTTCTGCCCACAGACCACCTTGTCGGATGTTGCCGAATGGATGGCCAGGCATCTTGGTCTCAAGGTGCGACACCACAAGTTACATGGTTCTCTCTGGAGCAAAGTTCTGCTGCAGGGGGGCTATCTTTTGCTCGCAGCTCTGGTGGCCTCCAATCTCCTCTGGTACTTCATCCCACCGAGACTGTATTTTGTTCGTCTCTTCGCCTTTGATTTACACTATGCCAGCTGGATCACCCTTGGCGTAACCGGCCTGATTGTTTACCTTGATCTAGCTCTGGTGCGGCGAATGATGTGCAGAGATTTCTGCCCTTACGGACGCTTCCAGACCGCTCTTGTCGACAAGTCGACATTGACCTTGCATCTCCCGGAAACTGAATTGGAGCATTGCATAGAATGCAGTTCGTGTGTGCGCACCTGCCCGATGGGAATCGACATCCGACACGGTTACCAGGTGGAATGCATCAACTGTGGCCGTTGTCTTGATGCCTGCCGCAAGGTAATGGAAAAACGTAACCGACCGGGACTCATTCGCTACACCTTTGGCTTGCATGGAGAGAGCGTAAAAGGGCTGCTGAATCCACGGACCCTCCTCATAGGTTTGGCAATGCTAGCTTTGCTGGTGATTTTATCCATCGCCTTGGTCGAGCGCCCGGCTGCATCCCTTAAGGTCGCCGTATCGCATACAGTCCCATCACGAGAACTGGCAGATGGTCGAATGGGCACCTTTTTTAATGCATGGGTAAATAATCGCAGCCAGGAGACAACGGTTTATACCCTGCATGCCCGTCAAAAAGATTCAGGCGGTGCACTTCCTCTTAAGGGGCAGGTACGGGCCGAAATGGGTGCCGGGGAGAACCGGCGCCTCGACTTCGTCTTGGTGGCGCCGAACGCAGAGCCTCTGACTGTTGAATTCGTACTGGTCGATGGAGACGGGCAAGAGTTATCGGTTGCCGAAGCATATGTTGGAATAACTCATTCAAAGTGACAGTATGACTGAACCCAGAAAAAAGAATGTCTACCCGCTAATGATACTGCTGATGATCGGCGGGTTTATCCTTTTCTTAGCCTGGTCTGCATTTCAGGCCGCCGGCCTTGGCAGCAAAGTCACCGATCCCGACTATTACAGCAAGGGGTTGAAATACAATACCACACAGGTTGAGAAACGGGCAGCAGAGGTCCTTGGCTGGAACGTTGAGACCCGGCTCAAGGGACGTAAGCTTGAAATTCGTCTCACTGACCAGAAGGGTGAGGACGTTACAGGTGCGGGCGGTTCGCTCTATCTGGCAATTCCCGGTACAGCTGAGAATATTCACCTGCCCCTGCAGGAGGTCACTTCCGGCCTATACAAGGTCAGTTTCAAGGACAACATTAGCGGCTCTATCCAGGCTCGTCTTGAACTGGAGCGGGAAGGCGCGCGGCTTTATCGGTTGTTGTTGCTCAACCTTGATTGACTCTTAAGAAATTCAAAACGCCCTCTGCACAGTACTGAAATTCAATGAATGTTAACCTTTCCGCAGTCGGTGGCGCGGCTTTTGTGACACCGACAATCTTTGATAGCTGGAAATGACCATGATTTCCGTGATGCTTTATATCGAATGAACCTTCCAGAGACCTGCATTCACTGTCAGGGGTGCCGGGGAGCGTATGCCGTAATCACAGGAGCCGGGCTTGATGCATTCTACGAGAAGAGGGCGTGGCAAGAACCGGGAATACCTGACGGTGCCTATGCAACGATCTACACCGATGAATACCTTGAAACCTTTACCCTTGACTGCAATGATAACAGTCGGGAAATTTCGTTTATTGTCTCGGGTATTCGATGTGCCGCCTGCATCTGGCTTATAGAGTCCATTCTCGGTAAACAATCGGGGGTTAAGGACGCAACGGTCAATTATGGAACCCATAGGGGACGCGTCCGTTTTGATCCGGAACATACATCACCGGCTCTCATCTTCAAAGCTATCATCAGTTTGGGTTATGTTGTAAAGCCTTTCACCCAGGATGAAGCACGTCGTATGCAGGAACAGGAAAGCAGGGCTCTGCTCATTCGTTTTGTCACCGCCGCCTTTCTGTCCATGCAGCTCATGGGATTTTCACTGGCGCTGTATGGTGGCTATTTTAAAGGAATAGATCCGGAGACAAAGGCGTTGATTCAGTACTTTGCCGCCCTGGTGGCTACGCCGGTGGTCTTTTTTTCCGGGGCGCCGTTTTTGCAAGGCGCTTGGCGCAGTATCCTGAACAGGTCGCCGAACATGGATCTGTTGATAGCACTTGGCGTCTTGACGGCCTATTTTTACAGTTTTGTCGCCCTTTTTGTTGGCGGTGAGGTGTATTTCGAAACCTCGGCAATGATTATTACCCTGATCTTGCTTGGTCGAATCTTTGAAAACGGTGCCCGCCGGAAAGCCCTTTCCGGCGTAGACAGTCTGCTCCAGCTTGCACCCGATACTGCTCATCTTGTCCAGGGAGATGAAACGATTCCGGTCCCAAGCAGCCGTTTGCAGGTTGGAGATACTATTCTGGTCCAACCGGGGGAGCGATTTCCTGTTGATGGGATACTGATGAATATGGAGACCGAAGTCGATGAATCGGTTCTCACAGGAGAAGCAGCATCGGTTCTCAGGAAGCCGGGGGAAACAGTCTGTTCAGGAGCAATGAATATTTCTACCGCCATACGGGTGGAGGTGGTACAAACTGCTGCCACCTCGTTTATGGCCCGTATTGCTCGAATGGTTGAGGAGGCGCAAAACAGGAAAGCACCGGTTCAGGGCCAGGCCGACAGGGCAGCAGGGATATTTGTCCCCTCGGTGATACTCATCGCGCTGGCAACCGGTATCTTCTGGTTTTTCTTCTCTCAAGATCCTGTTGCACCTTTTTTATATGCCGTGTCGGTTCTTGTTGTTGCCTGCCCATGCGCACTGGGTTTGGCAACGCCCACTGCAATCCTTGTCGCAACAGGTGTTGCGGCTGAAAAAGGGATCCTTTTTCATGGAGGAGATACTCTGGAGGAAACCGCCCGTCTAACAGTTGCCGCCTTTGATAAAACTGGCACCTTGACTGAAGGTGACCCGCAGGTGGTAGCAATTGATTCAAACCAGGGTGATGAACGGTCGCTGCTGACCTTGGCGGCAAGAGTTGAAAGTGGCTCGAGTCATCCCATTGCCCGTGGAATTTTGCGAAAAGCCCGACAGGAAGGAATATACTCAGGTGGCGAGGGAGGGAAGATACTTCCAGGTAAAGGCGTGGTTTTGGAAACAGCCGAGGGCCTTCTCGCTGCTGGCAACCGTGATTTTATGAAAATAAATGAAATAGCCATGCCGGAAACCGAACCGTCCATTTTTTCCGAAGTGCATGTAGCTTTGGCCGGGAAATATCAGGGATGTGTATTTCTTGAAAATCGGTTGCGACCGGAAGCAGCCGAGGTCGTCAGAAAAATCAAACAGTTTGGCTTGCACACCCTTCTCCTTACCGGCGACCATGCACTTTCAGCTAAGCGAGTTGTGGCTGAGACAGGTATTGATCGATATACTTCCGGCATGAGCCCCCAGGGAAAAACTGATCGGATACGGGAAATGGCTCACAATGGCGAAACAGTACTGATGATCGGCGATGGTGTCAATGACGCTCCAGCCCTCTCGGAGGCGGCCGTAGGCTGTGCGATGGGGAGTGGGACCGATATTGCACTTGAAACCTCTGACCTTGTTTTAATGCGCAACAATCTTGAGCAGTTACCCATGGCGATTGAGCTGGCAAGGAAAACAATGCGGATTATTCGTCAGAACCTGTTCTGGGCTTTCAGCTATAACTTGGTGGCAATACCTCTTGCGACCACGGGAAAGCTCGCGCCGGTCTACGCTGCTGCGGCAATGGCTGCCAGTTCCATTCTGGTGGTTGTCAATTCTCTCCGGCTCAAAAGAATTGGCGTGGTGAAAAACTCGTCAGAGGGTAGGTAAATTATGCTTCAATCTACAGTCATACTCATTGTCCTGTCGCTCTTTATAGGTGTTGGGGCCTGGTTGGTCTTTCTCTGGGCGGTAAATAAAGGCGAGTTTGATGACATTGAACGTCCGAAGTACCGGATGCTTGACGATGAAGATATCCAGGATAGGGACAGTGAAGAAAAGTAAGCATAAGGTGGTTGTTAATGATTGATCCGGTTTACAGTATCGTCTTGAGCACGGCCTTTTTAGGTTCCGGGCATTGTATCGGTATGTGCGGTCCGATTGTGGCGGCTCTTTCCCTGTCGCCCCAGGCCAAAAGAAAAGGAGTCCTGTTTCACCTTTGCTATAATACCGGTCGCATTACAACCTATGTCTTCATTGGGGTTCTGGCCGGCTGGCTGGGATCACTGCTCAACAAGACGGAAACATTTTCAATGGTGTCCCACTCCATTTTGTTGCTGACAGACGTGTTTATTATTGCCCTGGGGCTGGCAACGATCGGGATATTTGAGCGAATCCGCATCATACCGCTTGAGTTTCCAGGCATTATCCGGGCAATGACCAACTCAGTTTCGCGATTACAGAAGCTTCCTGTAGTCTTTTCTGCCTTCCCGATCGGCTTGATAATGGGTTTTTTACCCTGCGGATTCCTCTACGCGATTGCCCTTGCCGCTGCAGGAAGAGGATCTCCGTCAAAGGGCGGGCTTATCATGCTGGCCTTTGGTCTCGGTACGCTTCCGGCGCTGTTTCTCTTTGGCAGCGCCGTCCACTGGCTCACAACAACGGTGAGAAGGGAAATGCTGCGCTGGGCAGGTGTATTGGTGGTATGTATGGGATGCTACAATCTGTATCAGCATATACAACTGATGGGGTCGCTTTAACAAATTGATACCCTGTAGTTACAGGCTGCGCGGGGTGTGTGGCCAGCCAGTTCGTTGCCACTTCGTTGTTCAAGAAACAAGCGGTTGAATTCCTTAGGCACCTTGAAAGGCGGAGGCGCTTTTTCATGGGAAGTATTACGCGATGCTGCAACAGCTGGATTACTGGCTGGTGCAGCATCGCTTACCGGAAACTAGAGGTTCAGCTCACATATAGATCATCCAACACCGTAAACAGCTTGACTCTGGCATCTTCAAACTGTACCATTTTCGCTTTCGCCTCATCCGTCCGTTCCCTGTTGTACAGGTCGACAATTTCTCGGGCAGTGGTATGTACCTTTTCATGATGCAGGCCAAGCGTTGCATATAATGGATGAGCTGTGATTTCCGGCCCAACATTGTCATACCAGCGACCGAATTCGCAATCGTGGTGACCCACCACTTCGGAAGCCTGCAACTTCTTCAGTCCCTGCATTACTGCTTCAAGACGTAATTTCCAGTTCAGGTGCGCCGTCTTAACCGCTCCGATGTCAAACGGCACTTTCCGGAGAGTAAACTGGAGGGCTTCTCGATCGAGCTTGCCGGCGATTGACTGTAACTCCTTTGAAAATTCGCGGACTTCGATGCTGTGAATGGCAATTTCATTGGCAGTGCCGCTTACCTTGGCAATATCCCTGGACAATTCGTCGTTCACTGTTGCGGCCTGGGCAATGTTCTGATTGACCTCCTCGATACCGGCTGCGGCCTGGGCAACATTGTCGGCTATCTCCTGGCTGGCCCCGGATTGTTCTCCAACGGCCATGGCAATACTGTCGACAACTTCACTTGTTTTGTTAATGGTAGCCGTAATGCTGTTGATGACTTTGACCGTCTCATCGGTGGACTGTTGGACGCCGTCAATGCGATCTTTTATTTCCCTGGTTGACGCTGTAGTCTGCAGGGCCAACTCTTTAATCTCGTTGGCTACAACGGCAAAACCCTTGCCGGCTTCTCCGGCTCGAGCTGCTTCAATGGTTGCGTTGAGAGCCAGAAGATTTGTTTGATCAGCGATTTCATTGATTGTTTCGGTCACCTTGTTAATTTCCTCGGCCGATTGCCCTAGTGCAACAACACTGTTCGACGCATTGGCAGCTTCTGGAACTCGCCTGATCGGTGTTGGATGCAATTTCACCGATGGTCGATGTCATCTCTTCGGCTGCCGTTGCAACCATGTTGACGTTGATGCTCGATTCTTCCATGGCGGCAGCGATGGCGTTCATGTTGGTGCTCATCTCTTCAGCTGCATATGTTGTAGTACTTGCCGTTTGCTGCAGGTCCTCTACGCCGGTTGCCAGCTCTTTAGAGAGTTGGCTCAGGCTATTGGAGGAAAGGTTGAGGGTTCCTGCATCTCCTTTTATCCCAAGGAACAGCCTGCCAAGTTTTTCACTCATACCGCTAAGAGAATTGGCAAGTTCCCCCACTTCACCATTGGTTTTGCTGGTAAGACGACTGGTAAAATCACCGGCTGCAACAGTTTCTGCAAAGGAGACGGAATCCTTTATTCCGTTGACGATGAAATAATTGCTAAAAAACCGTACTGCAAAGACAAGGAAAAAGAAGACGACTGTTCCCCCCATTAAGGCATTAAAAAAGAGCTTGTAGGTGGTGGAGGCAATCTGTTCGGCTTTGGCGGCAGCAGCGGTATCAATAGAATCGATATATACTCCTGTTCCCAAAATCCAGCCAAGGGGTTCAAAGTAGCGCACGTAAGAGAGCTTGGGCTGTTCCTTGCTTAAACCGTCCGGTGTCGGTTTCGGCCAGTGGTAATCAACAAATCCTTCGCCGCTTTTTTCACTGACCTCAACAATTGCCTGGAACAGGTTCTGCTCTTTTCCCATTGCACAATCGTATTTCTTGTCGTCCAGCACCTTGCCTTCGAGTTCCGGGGCGGTGGGGTGCATTATCATTGTTGGGTATGGTGTTCCTATATCGTTGATCCAGAAATACCCCTTATCGTTGTTATAACGCATTGTTGCAATATCATGTTTGGATTTTTCCACCGCCTCTGTCAATGCGTCATCTACATAGATTCCTGTGCCAATTATCCAGTCCCATCCTGGGATTAAACGCACATAGGAGAGCTTGGGCTGCTCCTTGGTCAAACCGTCCGGTGTCGGTTTCGGCCAGTCGTAATCAACAAATCCCTCGCCGTTTTTTTCACTGACCTCAACCATTGCCTGGAACAGGTTTTGCTTTTTTCCCATTGCACAATCATATTTCTTGTCGTCCAGTACCTTACCGTTTAGTGCGGGAACGGTGGCATGCATTACCATTTTCGGGAATGGCTTGCCGGTATCGTTAATCCAGACATAGCCGGTGCCGTTACTGTAACGCAACTCGCCAATAGCATTGGCGGAACGGGTCCTGGCTTCCTCCTCGGTGATAGTCCCCTTGAGGGCAAGTTCCCTATTTTTTTCTATGATACTCTGGGCCAGGTCAATGATATTCACCAGGACTGGTCCATATTGCTTTTCCAGCCACTGTTTATCCTGGCTGTTATTGTAATTGGTCTCTAGGGCTTGATAGGCGATATCTAAATAATTTTTCAGATTTTGCTCGACCTGGATATGTTGTTCCTTTTTAAAGGTGCTCAGGGAGACTTGTCTGTCTTTTGAAATAATGATATATTGAACAGTTCCAACTGCCAGTGAAAATATAGTCAGCGCCGTGCAAATCATGATAAAGAGTTTCGTTTGCAGTTTCATTTTCTTTCCTTGCAAAGTTTATTTGATTCTAAACGGTGATATGTATTTCTCTAGTGGCTTGAGAAAAGGTTGCCACATCTAAAACATCTTTCAAATCAACAGTTGTACACCATGATCACGGTATGTTTTCATGGCATGCGGTACAGAAAACTGTGATTTACAGTGGCCTTGTCGTCGGTTTGCCAACATCAACAATTTTCGATAAAACCACCCTGGAGTACACACTCCTTGTGTATGTTCTGTTCTGGTCCATATTAATCATCAGGGTCACGAAACCGTTCCCTGACATGTAAAACATCTTCCATGTTGGCCAGGAAAATATTGACAAGTTCCGGGTCAAAATGATTTCCTTTACCCTGGCGAAGGATTTCCACCGCCGAAACAACCGACATGGCCTCCTTGTATACACGTCTGCTTGTCAGGGCATCAAAGACATCCGCCACCGAAGCAATTCTGGCCTCTATAGGAATTTTCTCTCCGATAAGGCCATCGGGATAACCGCTGCCGTCATATTTTTCATGGTGCCCACGGGCAATAACCGCCCCGACTTGTAACAAGGCGGCCTTTGAATCGGAAAGAATACGATACCCAAAAAGAGGGTGCTCCTTCATGAGGGCAAATTCATTGGGGGTTAGACGCCCTGGCTTAAGTAAAATTGCGTCGGATATGCCTATTTTTCCTACATCATGCAGCTGACTCGCCAGGCGAATCAACTCGGATTGTTTTTTTTCATAACCCAATCCCTTGGCGATAATCATGCAATAATGACTCATGCGCAACGTATGTTGAGCGGTCTCGTCATCACGAAATTCTGCGGCCTTGGCAAGGCGCAGGACCGTTTGTTCGCTGGCAACCGCCAGTTCCTGTTTGGCCTCCTCCAGTTTCAGCGTACGATGCAGAACAAGCTCTTCAAGCTTTTCATTCTGTTCCTTATTGGCCAGTTCAAGATAGCGCCACCTGAGAGCGTTAAAAACATTTATCAACAGTTCGTTACAACTCACCGGCTTAATCACATAGGCATAGGCACCCATTTCCAGCGCCTGTACCGCAACCTTACGATCATCAATGGCCGACGCCATGATCACGGCCAAGTCCTCATACTGCCTACGAATCTCTCGTAACAAATCGATACCAGTGATCCCCGGCATGTTGACATCTGTAACCACGAGAGAAAAAGGTTCCTGTTGCAGCAGTTCCAAGGCCTCTTCACCACCGGCGGCCGTCTGGCAGGAGAAGTTTTCATTCTCAAGAAAGAGACTGAAAACATGTCGCACATTGGGCTCATCGTCTACTATCAGAATGTTATGTTCGGCTGTCTGGAGGGCCACAATATGTTCTCTTTGAAATTTTTCTCTTAATCGCTGAAAGGTATATCTTTCTACACCGGGAACAGAATAATTTTCACCATAGCCAACTATTCAACAAGCTGTATCGTGTTTACATAAATAGAAAAACTTAATCTGTCTCCCGGATTGGTGAAAAAAATCAGTCCCCTACTTCGGGCCGCATTGGAATTTTCTTTCAAGCTGAGTTTTGATGGTAATCACATTTTTCTTTGTCTATTTTCAGAGGCGAACAATCCTTATCCACTATTTTCAAAACGTTTTGAAACCTCCCTTACAGAGCAAGATGTAAGCCAGAGAAACAACTTCGAGCAAAAAACACGGGAACAGCACTTCGGTAAGGTTTTCTCAAAAAAATGGTCTGCAAAAGGCGCGTTTAAGGAACGGTTTGCATGTTGCTTCAATAGTGCAGTTGTTCGCAAAATGGAACAGATGTGCTGGTGTAGCTCAACGAGGTTTTAGGCCACTGGAGCAAATCCTGATGAACATCCATTTGAAACAATACACTGCGAGACAAGGTTTAGGGATGCCGCCATGGCTGGAAGGAATTTACCAGGCACAACAAACCACAGCTCTGATTCTAGGACTTTTTGATAACAAAGGGGTATTTTAGCGAAATCAACAGACAGGAAGGCAAGAGCGGGGATAGAAACAGGGGGGAACACCTCAACGAGATACTATATTTTTAAGGCTCTGCGCACTTTCTCGAGGTACATACTACAGCCCCTTGGGTATACGGCTCCGACTATATTTTCGAGTCAACAGGGTGAGGGGGCAAACTCCGTAACCACGTACCCTTGGCCTGATCTGTGCTCATCGGCCCTGGTGTCTGGGTAATTACCTGGAAACTGGAGGAAGAGAAGAGCACTTTGTAAACAGGGGCAAGCGGCTACGGGCGGACGGCACGGACATAGCCCGTCTTGCCTGTTTCATATCGCCTTTCCGGTTCGCATTGATCAGAAATAGCCCAGGCCCCGATCATGCCAACGCCATCCTTTTCTCCCGACCAATAGTTGCCCTCTCTATCCAGAAAAATATCCCCATTTTTATGGAGGTCAAAAAGAAAGTTGAGGTCATACAACTCATAGATGGTTGGTAACCGCCAATCATTATAGCCGCCAAGGGTTAATTTTTCAGCAAAGGCATTGGCTTCCTCAAAGCTCTTGAAGCGAACAGTCTTTTTCAGCTGCCACATCCGGCCGGTATGTGTGTCCTGAAAAATACCCGGCGCAGAAATGATAAAACGGTTGTTCTCTCCATACTTGCCGGCGCATCCGAACATGGCGAATAACAGAATCGGCAGCAAACAGGTAATTATTTTTTTATACATTATTGGTTCTCTTGTCGGTAAAATTTGGATGGTAGATAAGGGGGTAATGCAAAAGATAGATGTTGACGGTGACGGCAGCTGATTAGTCTCCGTCTTTCGCTTGGGTGTTGGTAGAGTCCTCAGGGACACTTGTCTCCTTTTTGGATCTGTGCAAGAGGGCATGGTCAAATTGAACAACACGGTTACGTCCTTCCTCTTTGGCGTGGTATAATGCAATATCGGCAAGCTTAAATGCTTCCCATATTCCCTGGTCCGGTGCTTCCGGGAAATTGGCGATGCCGATAGACATGGTCATTCGGATGGTGTGACCAGGGATTCGGAATTTATACTGTTGCACTTCTTTTCTGATTCGCTCCGCCATTTCCCGCGAGGTTTCCTGACCACTGTCAAGCAAAAGAATCATAAATTCCTCTCCACCAAAGCGAATCACCATGTCGGCTTCACGAACGGCATTGAGGAGTATTTTTGCCAACTGTATTAACACTTTGTCCCCGGCATCGTGACCGTAGGTGTCATTAACGTCTTTGAAGTGGTCCAGGTCACACATCAAAACGCAAATGCTGCTGTTTCTTCGTTTAATGCCGGAGACCATCCGGTCAAGGTTGTTTTCAAGATAGTGCCGGTTGTAGAGGCCGGTCAGTTGGTCTTCCGTTGCCATGATCTTGAGTCGATTGGCGAGGCGCTTGGCCTGGAGGACAGGCAGTGCTTCGGCAATGTAATGGCGAGCCTGGGTAAGGGCTTGCAGAGCGTTTCGTTGTTCCTCTTCGCTTAAACCGGGCAGAAAGACAAATTGAACAATGCCTATTATCTGCCCGCTGACCTGCATGGGAACACAAACATAGCGTATTTGTTCCCCAAGGGGAAAAAAGGAGCAGGTGTGGGGATCGGAAAAGGAAGAGACCATTGCTCCTGTGCGCCTGGCTCGGCAGTCTTCATTGAGGCTGACTTCAGGGATTCCCTGGAAGTTGTCTTCAAGGTGCCGCAGGATGGAAACCATCTCTTTCTTGTTTTCCAATGCTTCAAAAATAATGAAGTTTTTCAGGTGGAGTTTGTAGTAGAAGGTCCGTGCCAGACGTTGGTAAATTTCATCGCTGGTATCATCGGCTTCGACAGCCTGACGAAAGACTGCCAGCTCGCGTAAACGTTTTAAGAGGTTTTCAATGGCGGTGGCGACCTGGCCGATTTCATCCTGTCTGCCATCGGTCATGGAGGTAAGCAGATCGGAAAATTCTCCTTCAAACTCACTCTCTTTACGCAGGCCTGTCAAGATGCGAGTCATCTTTTGCAGCAGATCAGAAAAAGCTAACAGGGGCTTGACCATGGACTGGTTAAGAAGAAGGGCAATCAGTGCCAGCATAAAGGCCGCTAGCACAAGGCTGATGGCCATGAAAATCAAGTTGTTTCTGGCTAGTCTCAGAACCGAATCCATTGTCGTTGATGACGATTCGGCTTGGGTAATCGAAGCGGAAGCAATATTTGTCTTGATGTCGACGATTATCTTTTCGATTTCATTCTTGGTTGCCAGCGTTTCACCGCGGATGTTAATAATGGCGGTAACGGTTTGCTTAAGATCGGAGAAGTTTTCCAGAATGTTGTCGATGAATTTTTGCTGTTCAGCCGGAAGTTGCTGGGCAATGTTTTTTAATTCGTTTTCAGTGGCGTTAAAAAGCGCTTCATATTCCTGGACAGTCCGTTGCAGCTTCTTGGGTTCACTGGTCAACAGAACCGTATTGTAGAGATGATGATGCTTCAGGCAGGTGTCGGAGGTCAGGTTCTGGATCTGAAAAATGAATTGCGCACCTGCAGATTGTAGTAATCGATCGGTTGCCTGGACAATATTTCGTTCTGCCCGAAATATCTCATCGTCTTTACCACGCAAGTCACCTGTTCGTTTTTGCAGGATCAGCAGTTTTTTTCGAAACGTTTGCACTTGATCCTTTATTTCTGCAGACAATGTGTGCTGTAGTGTGTTGATCTTGGAAAGAATATTGTTGAAGGTATCAGTTTTGCCTGAGTGCATATACAGGGGGAGGCCTGCTTCAATTTCTCTCAGGAGCTGGGTGTTGGCAAAATTATTTTTCAGGTTGTCCTGCAAATCGATGGCCGTTTGTTGCAGGGCATTTTCCCGCTGGTTGAACTGCCGGATACGCCATGTACTCAAACCGCCCAGCAGAAGCATGGATACGGTAGCGCTGATAATAATTGCCCGTAGCTGAGTACGTAAGGTCCAGCGACCTTTTCGTTCAACAGGCATGGCAGGGGAGGGTGGCAGACATGGTATTGTTCATAGTATTCGCAAGTGATGCATTCCGATAAATATGCTTGCACGCAAGGGATAGTTATTGTTTTTCGTGTTTTTGAGTGGCATTGGACAATGCAGATTACCAATTGCTACGGCTTTTTACCCCTGCAGCGCAAGGATTACTGACCCTGTGCACAGGTTTAACTATACCACGCCGAAGAAATAATTAGAATGGTTAGGGGTGAAAAAAAGGAAAAACAGTGACGCTGTGTTACCTTGGGGCGACAGGTCGGGCTTTGTGCAACTGGTAAAGGGCTTGTTTTAAAAGAAGAAAACCTTTCCGGCAGGGAGTTTGAGCTCGATTTTGCAGGTTGTTCTTTTTTGTTATGACAGGTTTATGTCAATGATCAATGGGGGCGGCATAAGGTGAATTCAATCTTGGTATAGTGGTCATATACTTTCTAATTCAAGGCACCCTCCATCGTAGTCAAAATATATCCTGAGTAATCGATCTAAATTTTGACGCGTGTTTATCTGCATGATATGTCTGTCGGTGTCGTAGTGTCGTACAAAGCCTCGCCACCGACGGCGGAAAGGTTGTAACTTTTTGTGTTTTCGTAGATTGCGAACGGCGATTTGGATTTTTTACGAGTCCATCAACTATTCCCGTCTTATTTTTTCGACATCTGTGGTGATCTCGATTTGACCGACGAGGTGATTGTACATTTCTGAGAGTTGATCGCCTTCACCGGCATTCAGCATCTGTACTATCTCCTGTAGTTTTTCTGCTGCACCGGGATAATGTTGTTTGCTTGCCAGTTGCAGCCATGCTGCTGCAAGAATCTGTTTGTCTCTTTCTTTTTCATTGTCCAGGTACAGGATGGCCAGGAGGTACTGAGCCATTGCCCAACCTTGTCTTGCCGCCTGCCCGTACAATTTTTCGGCCTTCTGTATATCTTGTTTTACACTGTTGCCAAAGGCATATTTCATACCGAGATACAGACAAGCTGCGGGTAAGTTTTGCTGAGCCGATCTGGTGAGCCAGAGAATCGCTTGTTGGCGGTCACCTGCAATGAGGTTGCCTTCGTCATACATCATGGCCAGGCTGAATTGGGCTTGCGCATCCCCCTGGTTGGCAAGAGCAATAGTTTCGGCGATCAGGTCATCATATTCGCCATTGCTCGTGTAGCCATTCGTCACAACGAGACAGAAGAGGAAGAAGACTAATAAGATTCGGTTTATGGTTTTTGCCAGGGAGTTCATTTTTCGCATGCGAAAAATGAACTCCCTGTGGGATCGGTTTGTCATTTGATTTGGTGAGTGAAGAACGTTTGCTGGACCGAAATTCAATTAAGCAGTTTGAGCAATTCGTCAAGGTGGTGTTTGTCGTTAAGCAGCGTTTTCAGGTTTGCTATTGTTTGCTCTGCATTTGCCTCTTGTAAGCGTACCTGGAGGGTAACTGCTTTTTTTGTTTTTTTGCCTGTCGGCGTAATGTTGAAATCTTGCTTGTTCGCTTTTAGGCCAAAAATATCGTTGCGTAATTCCTCTACCTTGCTGTTGAAGGCATGGATATTTCCCTGGGGTTGTTTTCCCTTTTGCTGTTGAAGCAAACGGATGAATGTACTGGCCTTTTGTTTTGAATCGATAGACTTCTCCAATACACTTTGAACCACTGTTGAACCGATTGCCTTTTTCAGTTGTGGGTGAATATCTGATAATAATTTATTGATCTGTAACAGCTGTGGTCGTGTTGGAGCAAGAGGCTTGATGATTTCCAGATACAGCGCGTCCCGGTCAGAGGGGTCTCGCAGGGGGGCAAGTATTTCTGCTGCAATGGAGAACTGTAAGGTATCATTAATTACATCGGAGAGCATCTCGGCTGATTCTCCCCGTTCTCTGATTTGATTAAGTTTTCTGTATTTATGGATGGTGGACTGTGAGACTTTTTTTCCCGGTTTTCCTATGCCCAGGGTTTCACCAAACTGATCGGCCAGGCGGGCATTATTCAACCCCATGTCTTTGCTTGCCGATTCTAGAAAGTTTCCGATCTCAATGGGGTTAAGGTTACGGCGTTTAGTGTTCTCGGCAAGAGAGATGTTGAAAAAATCTTCGGTGGTAAAGTCTTCCTCATTATAGACCTTTGCCTCTATCCATTGCCAGCCCAGGCGACGGATTGCCTGGTATCTCCGGAACCCACAGAGGATTTTGTATCTGCCATCTGTTTTTTGTAAAAGCACCAGCGGGTGGAGGAGGCCATTTTTCTTTATGGAACGGGATAGTTCATCGATATAGGCTTCTCTGGTTAAATCATGTGAGGTATCGTCACCATGAAGGCGGAAAATATATCGCAGATCCAGCTTACTGACCGTATCAATACCGTTTGTTGCAATTCGTCTGACCAGGGGCATGGATTCGGCAAACAGTGAAAAGACCTGCGCAAGTTTAATAGCTGTCTGTCCTGCCTGTTGCTCATCGATGAGTAACCCTCCGTTAAGGGTGAGCAGAAGAGAACGGACACTTGGATCAAAAAAACCATCGACATGGTTTTTTTGTCGAAACACCTGGTTCAAGCTGTAAGATTCGCGACCACAGAGAGGTGATGCTGTATCGGCAAGAGCGGTTGTAAGTCCTTGATCTTCTGTGGCCACGCGTATTTTGGTAAGAAGTGATGGCGCAATGGTAGGGCGATGCGGTCTATCATCCACGCCACGCTCACCCTGTCCATAGCCGAAAATGATGTCTGCCTGGGGGGCGTTATCCTCTGCTCTCTGGAGAATCAGGACAAGCGGCAAGAGATTGTTTTGGCTGATTTCTTTTTGAAATTGTTGTATTCTCAATAGAAAATCATTGGTCACTTTTTTCCGTTGTCGTATTGCCCTGATATCTGCCATGTCAACAATGCGCTGTTTATATTTGGCATTAATGACGGTGTAGCAATGGAGATGCTCAGCAAGAAGGCGTCCGAGAACGGCCAGTGGAGAGGCTGTTTCTGTTGCATTCTCCCTGTGGGCGCAGGGTGCAATCACAAGGAGATTATTTGTTCCAAGCAGGGTGTCTATTGCCGGTTTATGTGGCTGATTCAAGGGCGTCCCCCTGGCTGGTGCTTGAAAAGAGCGGTTGAGGAATTCCTGTTCCTGCGGCGGTGATGACCTTGTTTGCAAATACAGCTCCTTCGGAATCGAGCCTTTCGTCTCCCAGAATCAGTTTCAGGATATCCTCTGTCTTAAGCTGTTCTACCGGCTGGGCCGGTGTCATTGTCAATTCATCTTCCCCCTCTATTTTATGGAGCAGCTTACCGCCAATCAAGGTTTCACTCATGGCGGAAATCTCTATTGTTGGAATATCGGCAAGAGCTGTCCGTAATGTCTCCAGGGTGGTTGTTTGTTGAAGGGAAAAATCGATATAGGCGAGTTGTAACATGTCGTAAGCAAGTTGCAGGCGGCGTTGTGGAGTGAAAGAGCTGCTTAACAGGGAAATGTGTCTGTCTCTGTTTTGTACTGCATAAGCAAGAGCTGCGCCAAGAAGAAGAAAGATCCAGCCGAGATGCAACCAGACCAGAAAGAGGGGGACTGTGGCAAAGGAACCGTAGATGGCATTGTACCTGGAGACGCCGATTTGCAGCGTAATATATAACTGCTGGACTGCAAACCAGGCAACTGCAGAAAAAAGACCACCTATAAAGGCCGCAGAGGTTTTAACTTTGGCATAGGGGAAAAATTGATTCATAAAGGTCAGGCTTCCGACGATGAATACAAAGGGAAGACCTTTAAAAAGCATCTTCACCAGCCACTCAGAAGGGATGACAGTTGTGATATATCCCATCATTTTTTGACTTTGCAGGATCGCATCCCCTGCAAAGGCTACATTCAAGGAGATGGGCAGGAGGATCAGGAGTGCAAGGTAGTCCATGATTTTCCGGCCAATGGGACGGTTTTTCCTGCTTTGCCAGATGGCATTCATTGTAATTTCAATATTGTGGAGCATCATGAGAACGACAACAATCAGGCCGACGACGCCAAAGGCACCGAGGGCTGCAAAATTGGTCCGATCCACATAGTTAAAGATTATCTCAACACCATTACGGAGATGCACCGTGGCCGGAGTAGGGGCTTGCCGGTCCGTAATATCTTTCTCGGGTTGCTGCACGTCCGGAGGCGTCGGGTTATCGGTTGGTTGATACTGTTGTGCTCCGGAAGGGTCAATGTTATCAATTAAGCGATAGACTGCTATTTTGAGGTCGTTATCACTGCCCAATCCTTTGAGGATGGCTGTACTCATCGCCAGCATGGGAACCAGTGACAGTATTATGGAGTAGGTCAGGGCGGAGGCGCGAAGCGAGATGTCGGACTTGAAAAAGACGTGAACCACTATCAGGAGAATCCGGACCGCTGACCGGCCACAGGCACGGAACCCTGACTCATCAATACGTTGGGTATCAACCCAATCCATGAGCCGTTTAGGTAGCATTGAGTTTATCATTTCTTGTTCGATTAACCCATTTCTCTATAATTTCAAAAACAATTTCGCGTTTTATGGGTTTGGTAATATAGTCGTTCATGCCTGCATCGATACAGATTTCACGATCCCCTTTCATGGCGTTGGCGGTCATGGCGATAATAGGGATCGTGTTGAATCCACGATCCCTGAGTGCTTTAGTCGCTTCAAGACCGTCCATTTCTGGCATCTGGATATCCATAAGGATAAGGTCTATGTTGTGGGGCGCGGCGGTGAATTGCTCTACGGCCTCCCTGCCGTTACCACTGCTTTCTACCTTGTAACCGGCCTTGGTCAGAATCAGGGTCGCCAGTTTCAGGTTGACGGGATTATCCTCAGCCAGCAGTATTCGTACCGACTGCTTCATCTCTTCCCGTACCGAATATTGGGTAATCAGCTTGCCCTTGTCTTGTTGATCCTGCTGCATTGCCACTGGTGCAAGCAGTCTTTCCATGGTTTTAAAGAGTATTTCCCGTCGGGCGGGCTTTGTAAGAAACGCGTCGAAACCCGCCTCTTTGCAACGATGCGCGTTGCGTTCACTGGAGGAGGTATAGGCCAGAAGTGGAATGGTTGTGGTGACCGGGAGTTCTTTTTTTAGTCTGTTGGCTAGAGAGTAGCCATCCGGTGTGGGCATTTGAATGTCAAGAATGATCAGGTCAAACAGGTCGTCTTGTTCGATGGCCCGTTGAATGATTCCCTCCACCTTACTGCTTTGCTGGGTAGCCGTGACCTTGAGATCTGCAGATTGCAGAATATGCTGTAGGATACTCAGGTTTGTTGCGTTATCGTCGACGATAAGAACGTGTTTATCGCGCAGTGAAACTCTTTTAAAATCCTTGACCTCCTGTTGTTTGGACTTTTTCATTCTAGCGGTGAAATGAAAGGTGGAGCCTTTACCGGCAACGCTATCGGCCCATACGTTTCCATTCATCAGGACCGCTATTCGTCGACAGATCGATAATCCCAGGCCGGTGCCCCCGTATTCGCGGGTTGTTGACCCATCCGCCTGTTGAAAGGCCTGAAAAATACTCTCCAGCTTGTCTTCGACGATACCTATCCCCGTATCCCGAACCGTTGCGTGGAGGATGATATGCTCATCGCTCTCTTCTTCAACCTGGATTGCAAGTTCCAGTTCTCCTTCTTTGGTAAATTTGGCCGAATTACCCATCAGGTTGACCAACACCTGGCGATAGCGTCCCGGGTCTCCCATGACGTTGGCCGGCAGGTTGTCGTCAATTCTGCATAATACCTCTATCGGGAGCCCGACAACCTTTGGTCTGATCAAGTCACAGACGTCCTGCGCCGTAATTTCCGGGTCAAAGTCAATGCACTCCAGATCGAGTTTGCCTGCCTCAACTTTCGAAAAATCAAGAATGTCATTGATGAGTGAGAGTAACGCATCGGCACTACGCTTAATGGTTTGGGAAAATTCTATCTGTTCATCGTTAAGCGTGGTGTCAAGGAGCATATCCGTAAAGCCGATAATACCATTCATTGGCGTTCGAATTTCGTGACTCATGGCGGCCAGAAATTCGCTTTTCGCAACATTGGCTGCTTCGGCAGCCTTTTTGGCAAAACGCAGTTCTGCGGTCTGCTGTTTGATTTCCTCCTGCAGTCTTTTGGAATAATTGAGTTGTTGTTCCTGTATTTTGAGATAGTTTTGTTCGTTTTCCGCCATAATGTCCTGGAACTTTCTTTCCAGAACACTGGCCTTACGGTCAAATTGCTTTTTCTGGATGCGAAGACGGGATGCGGTTGCGTCTATTTTTTTATTGGCAAGGAATAGACGAATGGCAAGACTAAGGATAGAGACCTCGCCTTGTAATTCCGTTGTCGATTTTGTCGGAGAACCCAGAGTGGTCAACAGGGAAAGTTGCAATTCGGGTACGAAAAATAGAATATATTCCTGATCCTGGTAGGAAATCAACCCCTCGGGAACCTCTTTCCCATGTTGGAGAATCAGTCCTATTGCCTGATCGCTTTGTAATGGAAATCGGGGCGAGGCCAGGTGATTATTTTTTTGATCATAGAGGAAATATTGCCGGTCCTTGGTTTCCTGCTCCAGGTGAGTAAGCAGATCGGTTAGTTCTTGGTTGGTGTCGACTATATCTGAAAAGAGCGAATGCAATGCCATGGGGTGCCTCAGCTTCCGTAAAGATTACGTACCCGTTCAATTTCTTCAGGAAGATCTTCTGCAAGAACTTTGTACTCCTCAACGCTGTGTTGAATATGTTCCGTTAATTGGCTGGAGAGGTGGACAATAACCCCCTCTTTCACGGTATTTTCCAGTTGGCTGATGATGTATTCGCTTAGCTGTAAAATGCCGGTGGGTGATTCCGGAGAAATATCTTCCCTGGCCGTATGGTGGTCACGGATAGCCTCGCATAGCGGTTCCGGCATCTGCCATTCTTGAGCCATCAGGTAGCCGATTTCACAGTGATCTGTGCCTATATGCTCCTGTTCAAGATCAATGATGGATGGCCCGCCATTTTCAAGATCGTTGTACATCGCAAGGAATGGTTCCTGAGCGCCTTGCCATTCAACGATTAGTCCAATATCATGAAGTATGCCGGAAAGATACGCATCGTCGCCGTTGATGGAAAAGATGCGTTCAGCAATCATTTTGCTACAGATTCCTGCAGCCGCACAGTGGATCCATAATCGGTCGTGGGAAAAAACAGTATGTTTTCCACTGGCTGTAAACATACCCTTCAGGGCATCAGTCACAGCAATGTTGTGAAGGTTTCTCATCCCAAGGAGGGCAATGGCACGGGAGACGGAATCAACCTTGTGGACCAGACCATAATAGGAACTGTTGACAAGGGTGAGTAAGCGACCAACGAGGGCTGGATCCAGACTGATGATTTCTTCAAAATCGGCCAAGGTTGAGTTTTCGTCATTAATCAGTTGGGCCAGTCGGGTAACGATATGAGGCAGGGTGTTGCCTCTTTTGTATTTTTTTATCAGTTTGGCGGCGGTGGTCATGGGTCTAGTTTCTCCCTCTTATGGCAAGTCCGTCATGGAGCAGGCAGGGCCTTAATATCACGTAGCGGTTACTTCGTTTTTTCTGATGGCTTCTGCTTTGACGCGGTCTAGGAGTTCGGAAAGTACAGGCTTGATATGTTCGCGTAAGTCTCCGGCAACAATAATAAAAAGGAGGTCGTCGCCGGGGAGAAATCTGCCGGAATGGGCTTCGATAAGAATTTCATAAATACCAGGCTTCTGTTTGTATTCCTGCCGCAGTTGCTCAAGCACGTGTTCGTCCACAGTGGATTCCAGTAATGTAACATGGCTGTGATCTTTGCGTGACCAATTGCGTACCGTACCGTTATGGATAAGGATCATGCCGACGTTATCGGTAAAGTCCGGGCGTTTTTTCATCTCGGCTATGGTTTTGGAAATATCGATGGCGTTCCCCTTGATGTCATGGCTCTATTACAGTGGTTTGCGTTTGGATCTATCCCGCAACACGATGATGGTTCTTTGTTGTTCTGCTGTTTTCCCTACCGGCAGTACCAGCTTTTGGCCAACTCGGATAGTCGCTTTGCGGTTCAATTTGTTTGCTCGAATAAGGTCTCGAGCAGAGACATCAAATTTTCGAGCGATTGAACCGACGGTGTCTCTTTTTCTCACCGTATAGTGCCGGCCCTGGAGTTGTTGAGCGTGGTAAAATTGTGAGCCCATTTTTCCAACCCGCTGTCGGGTCAATTTTGTGGCCGGCAAGCGCAGGAGGTAGCCCTTGGGAATGAATTTCTTCCCGTTGAGCACCGGGTCGCGAAGGGCCGGGTTGAGAAGGGCAAAGTCTTGGCGGGAAAGGCGGAAATAGCGGCGAACCCCTTCGGTTTCAGCATAGTTTTCCATTCGTAAGCTGATGGTTGCTGAAGGGCGATCCCGGATGAGAGCAGGGTCTTTTTCCAGTTGCCTGGCGACCCGAAGTGCTGCTACAAATTCGGAGTAAAAGTTGCGGGCAGCAAATTTGAAAATTTTTGTTCGGTGATTTTTAAATATATTTTCATAGGTTTTCTGCTTGCCCAGTGCTCGAACCATGCCCGGCCGACCGTAATTGTAGGCTGTCAATGCCAACGGCCAGCTCCCTAACTGATCGTAATTGGTTTTTAACAGCCTTGCTGCGGCCTGGCTGGCAAGCATGGGGTCATAGCGTTCATCGATTACATTGTCGATGGTCATGTACCTTTTTCCTGTCGCCCGGGTAAACTGCCATAGACCGATTGCACTGGCTTTGCTGTGGGCTTGCAGATTGAAGGAGGATTCGACATGGGGTAGATACGCCAATTCTATCGGCAAATTATGAGCAAGAAAAATTGCCTGGATATCCTGCATATATCTTCCTGAACGGATGACCCCCTGGAGAAAGCGGTCCTTCTGACCAATCTGGAGCCTGATGTTATCTTTGGCTTTTAAATATTGAGGATGTTTTTTTTGTGAAAAAAGAGCGGCTAACTGTTTTTCTTCCTTGGTCCGGGGTGGTTTTCCGTGGCCGAGGTCGGCCATGATTTTTTTGTATCGATGGCGGGCCAACTTGATCAGCTTTTTATTGATACGACCAGATCCCGGAGTGTTCCAGTCGACAAGGTCGATTACTCCGTATACGAGGCTAAGGTCGTTTTTGTCGTGGAAAATTCCTTGGCGGCTGGTGTAGGTGCCGTATACTTCTTCCCAGAAATTGACGTTCGGTGCAATGACAGGATATACAGGGAAACGAACGGGTTGTTCCGCCTGTCCTTTTGTCGCTGTGAAAAGGAGAAACAGACAGAGAAAGGTGATGAATATTCTGTGGAAAAGGACTATGTGTTTCGGGTGGATAATCACCATGTCGGTCTTGACGATCCGATGGGTTGCTGAGGGTTTCCGGCATGTTGAAAATATCCTAAAGGTTGTTCGAAGAGGAGGTTGGAAAGCTGCACTTTTTCCCATTGCATTTACGCGAAGTTTCGGAGATCCTTGTAGCCCGTATGAAGTTTTTGTTTTTGAGATCAACCGGATGTTTTTTAATTATTATATAATGTGAAGGGGTTAGGGCTGCATGGTCTTGAGGATAAACTCTCCAGTAGCCTACAATGATAATATCTTATCACAGAGCAGACAAGAAGAAGAAGGAAGTTTTCCGTATCTTTCAACTATTTTTTTTGCGCATTGATGTATACACCAATTATCGGAACCCTTGGCTATGTTCTCTCGCCAGACTGCAAGCAGGTTTTGCTTGTCCATCGTAATGCCAGGCTCGATGATCAGCACCTCGGGAAATACAATGGACTTGGCGGGAAAATGAAGGCAGATGAAGATGTGCTTACCTGCATGCGTCGGGAAATATTGGAGGAGGCTGGCCTTGATTGTCATGATATGACCCTGCGCGGGACAATTAACTGGAGCGGTTTTGGCGAAAATGGTGAGAATTGGCTCGGGTTTATTTTTTTGATTACCCGTTTTACCGGTACACCTGCCGCCCATAATAACGAGGGCAGGCTTGCCTGGTATGCTCTTGAGGTACTGGAGACCTTACCGATGTGGGAAGGGGACCGCTATTTTATTCCTTTGGTCTTTGATCATGATCCTCGCATATTTCATGGGTATATGCCTTATCGTGACGGTCGGCCCTTGAGTTGGGCCTATTCTCGGATCTAAAGATGTGCAATTATAAACCTCAATGCATTGCCGGTAAAAGGTAACCAGTCACGCGTGGCGGTAACTATCCGTTTTTGATCGTTTATAGTTGTTGCAAGCTGGCACAGGTGGCCCATGTTTCCACTCTCTGCGTCTGCGCTTACCTGCTTCCAGCCGCTATGGCCTCTTTAGGTGGGCAGGAACAACCGCGTGAAGAGGTAAGCGAAGACTCCGTGTGGTACCTGTGACGGCTTACGGTAAAAGACTTGCACTTGGTGCTTAAGGTCTGTATAATAATAAGTCAGTTAAGTTTTCTTTAATTTCAATAGGTTATCCGGCTTTGATAGAAAGCTGTTAGGTAGGGAGGAAATGATGGAAGGAAATAGCGAGTTGGCTCGACTGGAGCAGTTTGTTGACAAATTGCTTGTGAAGTATAATGAACTCAAAGATGAGTATCATACTGTAAAAGCGACACTTCAGGACCGGGACAGTGAATGTGCCGATCTCAAGGATCAGATTGCTGATCTTTCCAGTGAACGAAGTCATGTCGGTGAACGGGTGGCCGGCCTCATTGGTCGTATTGAGCAATGGGAGACTGAGGAGGATGTTCATGTCGAAGGGGAGCAAGAACACGGTGGCGAGCAGGGCTCCTTGTTTGATGCGGAATCCGAAACCACCTGAAAAATCGCATATAGCGGTCTGACATGGAAGAGCGTCTGGTCAGGTTTGCCTTGTTTGGTCAAGAGTTTACTTTTTATAGTAATGCTCCAGAGAACGAGGTTGAAGAAGTTGTCGATATTTTACGAAGTGAACTCGAGGGGGCTGACGGTGAGTATGCCAGTACCATACCTTCAAGTAAGCTGCTGGTACTTGGCTGCCTGCGTATAGCAGCCAGGTATGTCAGTCTCAATAAGGAGTTTGACACCTACCGTAACAGTCAGGGACGGTCCATTGATCATTTGATTGATAAAATGTCTGATCTTGATTGAACGGAGTTGTGGGTACCTTGGGGGTGCCTTGAACCTATGATGGGGTAGCCCATTGGCTTGAATACACCTGGCCCGTTTACCTGACATATGGTGTTGTAAGGTAAAAAAACTCCACATGGTACTCGATTTGTGCACAGGCTTTGCTTACGGGATCGTACAGGATTTTGCGGATAATTTGAGTGATCTCATGTAATTTATAAATATATCATTTTGTTTCGATTTGACATCTGCTATACTCATAGACGGAAAGGGGGCAGTATCCTTTTCAGGTTGGACAAACGAATACATTTCGTTGCCGAATCCAGATGATCTCTTGCAAGTCATTGGCATGGCTTGAAAAGGAATCTTGGTCCGGTGAGCGTGCTGACTCGGAATATAGAGTCGTTAGATAGATTTTTTTGGGTTCCCAGCGCAGTTGGTGATTAATGAAGTATTGAGCCAACTCTCATGATGAGGGCAGCCATAGTGGCGGAGAATGGAAATCTTCATTGATTACCAGGAAACGGCACGGGCATTGCCCACCTAATTATATTAGGTTTAATCATTTCGTTGACACGGCAGGGCGGGGATTCTTTTGCAACAACAGTGACTTATCGCTGTGTTTATATAGAGCCGAGCCGGCATCTCGAAGTTAGGGCTACGGGTGAGCACTTAGGGCGTAAGTAAGCCCGGTGAATGAAAGAGAATACTGATGCAATCAGGTTTGCCATATATGAGTAATCCACCAGGTAGGCTGTTTGTCGGGCAATGGCTAATGGGTGTAAATCCCGTTATACATTCCGACTGTTGATAGCCTGTCGTTGAACAGTCCCGGGCCAATGAGGAGATTTCTTGTCTCCTGCTTCTCCGGTTCCGGACAATCAGACCACATCCCTCTTTGTCACCGTACCGTGTGAACTGGCTCGGCCTCTCTGTTTTTTCTCGCAGATTTTTGACCGGAGTACTGTGTCAGCTGCATAACATACAGGTGTCCACCAATGAATATAAGCGCTACTAGCCTGCTTTTTCTGGGGGTTGCCCTGATTGCCGGTATGGTTGTCGGGTACGTTCTTCGTAAAAAGCTGGTTGAAGAAAACCAGGAAAACGTAGAAGCTCAAGGGCGGCAGATTGTTGAAAATGCTATCCAGGATGCTGAGAAAATTAAAAAAGAAGCCCTGTTACAGGCAAAAGAGGAGTCCTATCAGGTAAAACAGGAGGCTGATCGCGAGGCCAAACAGAGTCGGCAGGAGGTTAAAGACGAGCAGCGGAGACTGGATAGAAAACTTGATGAAGTGCAAGGAGAGTTGGAGACTCTGGAGCGACGTTCCAACGATCTGCAACAACGTTATGACAAGGTGACTGACCAGGAACGGCAGATAAATACCAGGGCAAAAGAGCTTGAGTCCCTTATTGATGAACAGCGGTATAAACTTGAGAAAATTGCTGGTATTGACAGGGAAGAAGCGAAAAAAGAACTGATGGCCTCTATTGAAAGTGAGGCACGTATGGATGCCGCCAAGCGGCTGAATCGTATTGAAAACGAGATGAAAATCGAGGCGGATCGTAAGGGGAAAAATATACTTGCCCTTGCTATTTCACGCTATGCTGGCGATTATGTCGCTGATAAAACGGTATCCATGGTTCCGTTACCCAGTGACGAAATGAAGGGGCGGATTATTGGACGTGAGGGGCGAAATATACGAGCCATTGAAGCGGCAACCGGCATTGATATCATAATCGATGATACTCCGGAAGCTGTTATTCTTTCTGGGTTCAACCCTATTCGCAGAGAAGTCGCCCGCCTTGCCCTTGAGCACCTTATCTCCGACGGACGTATTCATCCTGCCCGTATCGAGGAGGTGGTTGCTAAAGTAACCGAAGAGCTCGAAGTTGAAATCCGTGAGGCCGGTGAGCAGGCTACTTTCGATGTCGGGGCCCATGGCATGCATGTGGACTTGATCGAGTTGATTGGTCGGCTGAAATATCGAACCAGTTACGGGCAGAATATTCTCCAGCATTCTCTGGAAGTTGCTTTTCTTTGTGGGGTTATGGCCGCAGAGCTTGGGCTGGATGTCAAAAAAGCCAAGCGAATGGGTTTACTTCATGATGTCGGCAAAGCCGTTGACCATGAAGTTGAGGGCTCGCATGCTATTATCGGCAGGGATTTAGCTAAAAAATATGGTGAAGCCGAGGATGTAGTGTATGCCATCGGCGCTCATCATGAAGATCAGCCGCCGAAAAGTGTCCTTGATATACTGGTGCAGTCGGCCGATGCTCTTTCCGGCGCCAGGCCCGGTGCCCGAAAAGAAATGCTGCAGAGTTACGTAAAACGCCTTGAAGATTTGGAAAACATAGCTAATAGTTTTAACGGTGTGGAAAAATCATACGCTATTCAAGCCGGTCGAGATTTGCGGATTATCGTTGACAGTCAAAAAGTACACGACAATGAAGCAACATTGCTGAGTCGTGATATCGCCAAAGCAATAGAAGAGCAGTTAACCTATCCGGGGCAGATCCGGGTTACAGTTATCCGTGAAACTCGGGCGGTGGAGTTTGCCAAGTAAAATGGAGAAGAGGATGAAGACCGTTGAGGAACAGATAGCGCTGATTGCCAGGGGAACCGTCGATCTGGTTTCCCGTGAAGAACTGGTAAAAAAGCTGACTCGATGCCAAGAAACCGGGGAACCAATGGTTATTAAAGCGGGTTTTGATCCAACCGCACCGGATCTGCACCTCGGGCATACTGTTTTGTTGCAAAAACTTCGTCATTTCCAGCTCCTTGGCCATCATGTACATTTTCTCATTGGCGATTTTACAGGTTTGATCGGCGACCCCACAGGTAAGTCCGACACCCGCCCACCGTTGACCCGTGAAGACGTGGAACGTAACGCTGAGACATATAAAGAGCAGGTGTTTAAAATTCTTGATCCGGAAAAAACCAAGGTG
Source organism: uncultured Desulfobulbaceae bacterium (assembly GCA_945787305.1). Taxonomy (GTDB): domain Bacteria; phylum Desulfobacterota; class Desulfobulbia; order Desulfobulbales; family Desulfobulbaceae; genus DRLX01. The sequence continues at coordinate 27,077 of CALZIH010000001.1, forward strand.
GTGTTCAATTCAACCTGGTTGGGTGAATTAAGCTCCTATGATATGATCAGGCTGGCCTCAAAGTTGACCGTGGCAAGGATGCTTGAACGTGATGATTTTAAAAAGCGATTCGAGTCGAACCGGCCCATTTCCATCCATGAATTTCTTTATCCCCTCATCCAGGGGTACGACTCCGTTGCACTTGCCGCTGATGTAGAGCTCGGCGGAACCGATCAACTGTTTAATTTGCTCATGGGGAGGGATTTGCAGAAAAGTCGGGATCAGGAACCCCAGGTGGTCTTGACGATGCCGCTGCTCGAAGGTCTGGACGGGGTGAATAAAATGAGTAAGTCGCTGGGCAACTATATAGGCATTTCCGAGTCTGCCGATGACATTTTCGGCAAGGTGTTGTCTATCAGTGATGAATTGATGTTCCGTTATTATGAGCTGCTCAGTGACCTTTCCCTTGCCGATATCGAAACACTTCGTCAGGACATGCAGGCAGGGAAGATTCACCCCAAAGCGGTGAAGATCCGACTGGCAAAAGAGTTGGTGGCACGTTTTCATGATCAGGCAGCTGCTGATGCGGCAGAACATAATTTTGAGCAGGTGTTTAAGCGGCATGAGTTGCCCGGAGATATTCCTGAGAAATCTTTTACTACAGACGATACCGCTATCTGGTTGCCTAAATTGTTAGTTGAGGCTGACATGGTAAAATCAACTTCCGATGGTCGGCGGATGATAAAGCAACGTGCTGTTTCCGTTGACGGGGAAAAGATTGTGAATGTTGATACCGATATTCCTGCTCAGGGCATGGTTCTCCTGCAGGTTGGCAAAAGGCGTTTTTGCAGGGTGACGTTTGGCCAATAGGGACAAGAGCCGGATATTGATTGCCCAGAGGCTGAGCTTGTAGGCAGGGTAAGGTTGCTTACTCCCCTATAGAGTAGAGGACTAAATTTCCTTTGTATATAGAACGGTTATTCCGTAGAGGGATAGCCGTTTTTTTGATGAAATCAACAGGGTAGAAGAATTTGACCAGAAGATCCGGGTGATGAAACAAAACGGAATTATAGCCCTCTCAATGGTGGAGCTATAATTCCGGAGCCTTGCGGCAGGTACTTATTGGATGGAAGAAATACCTTCTTTCTGCTGGCATTCCACACAAACGCCAGTGAATTCAACATGGTGACCAATAATCTGGTAAGCAGAGCTTTCTGTAGCAGCACTGACAAGCGATTCGATAACAGGAATATCGATATCATCTACCTTGCCGCAACAGGAGCAACGAATATGATAATGGGCATCGGTTGTGGCATCAAAACGTTTCTGGGTGCCGCCGACCTCAAGCTTTAAAATCATACCGTTTTCAGCCATCAGCTCTAGATTACGATACACCGTCCCCAAGCCTATCCTTGGCAACCGTTTGCGGACCATGTCATACACTTCACTGGCGGTTGGATGTGATTTAACTTTGGAGAGTTCTTCCAGGATAATTTGTCGCTGCGTTGTCAAACGAATCATCGGTGTAGGGGCATTCATCTCTTGCTCTTCGTTGAAAGGGTTGCGGTTCAATGAGAAATTCTGTACCAGGTAACCATTCTCATTCGTTAATGATACACTCTTATTTTTATTTGTCAAGAACGTTGAATCACGCTTCAGTATTTTTTTAGGTATGTATGACAAATGTTGAAAGTTAGAAATACAATACTTGCATCCCCCCTCCTTCTTGCGCCAATGGCCGGTCTGACCCATTCGGCCTTGCGTACTTTGCTGCTTTCGTTTGGTGGTATAGGGCTGTTGTCGACTGAAATGCTTTCGGCAAGGCGATTACCGGTGGAAAATAATAAGATATCCCCGTACCTGATTACAACAGAGGCAGAACATCCGCTTTCCTATCAGCTGCTGATTACCGACGTGCAGGAGGTCATACCTGCCATAGAAGCGTTGCATCGTTTTGCGGCAGATTTCATAGATATAAATTTTGGCTGCCCTGCACCGAGGGTTAGAAAGTCGGGTGGCGGGAGTTCGCTCATGTCGAATCCGGAATTGGTGCGGGATATCATTCGTACTGCCAGAAAAAGTACCCACCTCCCTCTGTCGGCAAAGATTCGCCTTGGCGAATGTCTTGATGAGTCAACGCTCCGTGATTTTTGTCTGATGCTACAGGACGAAGGTCTTGACTTGCTTACAGTTCATGCCCGTTTGCGCGGTGAATCGTTTGCCAGGAAACCACGGTGGGAATGGGTGGGAAAGGTTAAAAAATGGCTGGATATTCCAGTGGTGGCCAATGGCGGGATTTTTTCAGTTGATGATGCGGCCCGCTGTTTGTCGCTTAGCGGAGCAGACGGCCTGATGATTGGTCGAGCAGCGGCGCAGAAGCCTTGGCTTTTTGCCGAAATAGCAAGAGCACTCTACTCCGTTGATGTACAGGGCGTATCAATCTGCCTGCCGCAAATCTATGGGCAATTTGTTGTAGGGCTTAGTCGTTTTCGACCGGAACGTCGTTTGGGCCGTCTCAAGGAGTTCAGTCATTACTTTGCCCTCAACTATGCCTTTGGTCATCATTTGGCCATGTCTGTTCAGAAAAGCACGACTGTTGAGCAGGCTTGGCAGCAGGCTACTGATTTTTTTGCCAAAACAGATTCGAATGGCTTGGCGCAGGTTGCAACGAATGATATCCTGAATGCCATTTCCTCCTGACTTGTACCATCACTTGTTTTTCTTTTCCAACCGCTTAATGCAGCGCCGGATTAAAGTAGCCGAAACGCAATGAAGGAAACCGTTTCTTTAATCGTTTGTGCCAGTTTGCCATACCCATAGCCGGTCCGCTCGGTGCAAATTCAATGGTTTTCAGGTAATACTCCGGATCCATGTTCAGGTTACGGAGTTGAATGAGATCAGGGCGTTCGTTGGCGATCAATTCGCACAGAGCATTATACTCGGTCGGGTCATCAGTAAAACCTGGCAGTATAAAGTAATTCAGCGAAACATGACGGTTCCTGGCCTTCATGACCGTAATCGACCGGCGAACATCGCCCAAATCGAATCCCTTTGGTTTATAATAACGGTAATGGTACTCAGGGCGGGCGCTGTTCATGGATATTCGGATGGAATCCAGCCCGGAGTCGGCTAGCTGTTGAACAACATCGGGTAAGGAACCGTTGGTATTGAGATTGATTGTACCCTTATTGGTTCCAAACCGGATACGTTGAATTGAACCAGCGATGGTTTCCCCCTGAAGAAGCGGTTCGCCCTCGCAACCCTGGCCAAAACTGACCACAGGTTTGTCGGCATGCTGGAGATGGGGTATGGCTACCTCGGCAATTTCATCCGGGGTAGGGACAAACTGGATACGATCCTGAGTGGATTGGCAGCAACCGGATGGCTGTAAAGAAATACAGCCGACGCAGGCTGCGTTGCAAATCGGAGAACAGGGAAGCGGTGCTTCCCAGCGACCGAGGAAGAAATTGCGGGCTGCCGGGCAGCCATAGGTCAGGCAACATTTTCCTAGATGCTGGATCAGGCGGTTGTGAGGAAATGCCTGGAGTTTGTCTTTGGTGTTTTTGTTTATGCGCTTCTGGTCAAACTGCACCGGGTCTTGGCGGCGATCAAGATCGCTTCTGAATGCGGCAACATAAAATTTACCATCAAGCCAGCCTACGGCCGTATAGGCAAACAAAGGCAACAAGGGGGCATGGTTGGACTCCTGCTGATACGCAGCCGTATAGATCGCTGTGTGGGCCGGGGCCATAAAAGCTGCGACAGCCTGGACATCCCCGCCTGGGGCATAGGGATTGGCATCGAGCAGGGCCGGTTCCCCGGTTGCAGGTTCAATGCCCACCGGCAGGCGGCCAGGCAAGGTAAAGAGTTCGCTCCCTTCAGGAAGCTCTATAAGTTCATCAGAAGTTGGACTGCAAAAGATCCCTGCACTACTGCCGGCCATGGCAAGGCCTTCATATTCAATGATTTCACCTTTGCTGTCGGAAAAAATCAGGTACGGGGTTTTATGCCTTGAAGGCGGGAAAGACATCGGCTTGGTTTATATTTCGGTTGCCTCGTGTTATTTGGGCCTGATTTTAGACAGGATTGAGTCGACGGCCTTGTAGACATCAAGGTCATCACCGAATACATCTTGGATATTGGGATGATCTATGAGATCTTCAATGATATATTGGGTAATAAATAGGCTGATGAGGTTCGGATCCTGGGTCAGGGAGCGGATTGGGGCAATTTTAAACTGCATATCAAATTCTTCCATATCACTCATGGATATTAATTGCTTTTCCATGGATTCCCGGATTGCCTGATCGGAGTTGGTCTCAATGATATGGTGGTCGAGCAGTCGTTGCACAAGAGCCATTGCTAATTCGGCAGCATTATCCCTGGCCTTGCGCAGCATAAATCGGCGCTCCCTTTCCCGCTTGCGGTCAATGGCATCGATGGTTTTATTTGTTGAACTACTTGGGTTCATATGGCGGGCCATGTTCCTACTCCTTGAAATAAAATGTATCAGTTCGCCGGGGTAATGAGAATTGAATCTACCCTGAATGGGTATGCATTCGTTCGTACTCCGGGAAAGAAAAAAATCCGTGTCGTATAAGACAACATAACAATCCGGCTTAGGTGCAATGTCGGTATTATGCAGTGTTCATTAATCGGCATCACTTGTATAGAGTTGGCGAAAGGTTTCCACTGTGGCGGCGGTATCGCTGTCCAGTTGTAGGTCATATTTTTTTACATATTCCGCTGCCATGCGGTGTGTATTAAAAATCGGTATGTTGAATCGAAGATTGTTAACGGCCATTTGCAAGTATTGCTCGTGGTTATCGTAAAAGAGGTCAAGTATTTTTGGCAGCAAGGTGTAAAAAGAGAGTGAATCCTCTGCATAAAGCAGTGAACCTGGATCTTCACTCAAGTTGGCCTCTTCAATCGGGCCTTCAAAACCGAACTTCCATCCTGTCTGCCCTTCGTGATAACCCTCTACCCACCACCCGTCCATGACACTGATGTTGGGTGCTCCATTCATGGCGGCTTTCATGCCACTTGTACCGGAAGCTTCAAGAGGTCGCTTGGGGCTGTTGAGCCAGGCATGGACGCCGCAAACCATCATTTTGGCTACCAACATATCATATCCGGGGATAAAGATCAGCTTCGCCAGGCCATTGCTCTTTTGGTACAGTTCCTCCTGGTTATCGAGGATAAGCTTGAGTACCGATTTGCCAGGCTCGTCTGCCGGGTGGGCTTTGCCGGCAAAGACAAAGTTGACCTTTCTGTTTCCCTGGATAAGGATGTCGGCCAGGGTGTTTATATCATCAAAAATGAGATCCGCCCTTTTGTAGGTTGAAAATCGGCGGGCAAAACCAATGGTAAAGACTCCTGCTTCAAGTTCTGGACTTTCCGGAAGACGGGAGAGATAGTTGGGGGGATCAATCCAGGTCTCCAGCATTTGATTGCGATGGCTTGCCAACATGGCATTTATATAGCTGATCAGGGCAAGGTTATCTTCTTGCCAAGCGTTATCGAGATCTTTCGCAAGCTCAGGTGCTTTATTGGGTATTCCGGTAAAAATCCCAGGATTGTCTCGCCAGCCATTGAGTTGCGCGTGGTTGTCAAAAACTCGAGCCCGGTTTTCACTGATCCATGTCAGGTGGTGAACTCCGTTTGTTACCGCAGTAATTTTTTGGGCAAATTTAGGGAATTGCCTACGGGTGACATCTCGATGCAGGCGGCTGACACTATTGACAGCCCGATTTACCCGCATGGCCAGGGCTGTGAAGTTGTAATCGCCAGGAGAGTCATCATCATCTGCCAGCAGGTCAAGGACTTTTTGACAGACCCGGTGGCTTATTCCGGAATACAGGTCTCGGGGGAAACGGTCGTGGCCGGCTTTGACCGGGGTGTGAATGGTATAAACAATCCGTTCGGCAACTGTGTTGACTGCCTGCAGGATGTCATCTTCACTCATTTTATTAAAAAATGCTTCACCCAAATTACTTTTTAATTCCTTGAGGATGAGATGCAGGGAAACGGCAACGCCATGTTGTTCGTTCAAGTGGATGGTGTGGGCGGTAAAACCGAGCGTTTGCATCAGGGGAAGAACACAGGAGCCGAGCATTCGCCTCTGATTGGCTTTCATGGCCGTAGTTTTAGCGTTGTACAGCTGTTCGGCAGCCTCGATAATCCAAGGGGGAGAGGTTGGAAGGCTATAGTCAATAAGAAACTCAGGTACAAAATAATCAAGTTCTTCGGAGATCTCCATTTTCATCCAAACCTGCGCCTTGATTTCTTCCGGTTCATCTTTCTGGTTGAAAAATGGAACTGATATTTCAAGGGGAATATCCGGGTTAATGGGGTCCCGGAGTTGAAACAGTGTAGGGGTTTCCTCCGGGCTCCAATGCGTAGCCTGGTCGATCTGGCCTACTTGAGAATCAACAAACTGGGAAAAATATCCCTCTCTATATAGAAGACTGACGGCTACAACAGGGACATGCATGTCAGCAAAGCTTTTCAGTGTGTCACCGGCAAGCACACCGAGTCCGCCGCTGTAATTCGGTATTTTTCTTGGCCCAAAGAGGTATTTATGAATCATCTTCCTGGCAAGGTCGTCATCACTGTCGCTGATTCCCTGTTCCCTGAGAAAATCAAGAAGGGGGTGAAAGACATCCGGATCCGCTCCTATTTCCATTGAAATGTAGGCTACCGAGTTGCCATCAACGGCCTGGAGTTTTCCCCAGACCTTGTCGAAAATGTCTTGGGGAATTCCAAAAAATATTCCGAACTTATTATGTGATATCAGCTCTTTTTCAGTCTGTATGGAGATAGCTTTTTCTGCAGTCACGAGTTTGTTTTTATCCAGCTTGTTGAAGGGATTTGTTAGTGGCGCGCACTTTTATATACTGTTTGTTCTATTATGGTTCGATGCTAGCCCGCAAAATACGTATTCAAGATATCCGAATTTAGAAGGGCTGGTGAGGTTTTGCAAGCTAATTCCTTTTGTCTGAAAAAAATGTTGTATTCCTTTTTCGTTGGAGTAGAATCGCTAACCGTTGAATAGATGCAGGCTTTTTACTTGCTGGCCGTATTTTTTATTCTGCGGGAGGATGACATGCGGAAAAACAGATCATTGTGGAAATTTTTTGTCCTGGTTTTTTTTGTCGGCGTATTGGTCAGTGGTTGCGGGGATAAGACACCGAAACCGGCTAAAACTACAGCTCCAACAGATGGCTTGGGTCCAGAGGAGTCTCTGGAAACCGAGGCGCCGTCAGTTGCCGCTCTGGTGGAGGGGAGGACGTCCGGTCCAATGTTACCTGTATATTTCCCCTTTGATTCTGACATGATAGGCGGTGAGCAGGTTGTGCGGGTTGAGAAAAACGCTGATTTTCTAAAAGGGCAGCCCAGTGTTAAGGTGCGTATCGAAGGAAATTGCGATCCCCGCGGCACGAGGGAATATAATTTAGCTTTGGGTGAAAGAAGGGCACAAAGTGCCAAAAAATATTTGGTGAATCTCGGCGTTGACGGTGGACACCTGACAACGATCAGCTGGGGTGAAGAAAAGTTACTGTTGTATGGGCACGACGAGTTGTCCTGGGCCCAGAACAGGCGGGCTGACTTTGTGATAATACAATAAGAACGTTCCAAGCACCGGGCACTTGCCGGATAGAGTGTAATGCTCTGTCCGGTTTTTATTAAGGTCACCTTGATATTTCGTATAAACGCCTTACCTCTATGCCATGTCTGGTCAGCGGTGATATTTTCTGCAGCCATTGAAGTCTGCGCTTACCTTTTCTCGAATTAAAATTATAATCCTTCAGTGTTCCTTAGGGTAATCCCCCAGTATAGTTCAAATTTATTTGTAGTTGCCTATGGGTAGGGTTCCCGGCTAGAATCAAAAGAGTGATTGCAACTGGTTGCCGGTTGCTCTGAATTGATATGTTGTTAACTAATAACAAGGAGAGTGTTGTGAAAAGTAGAGTACGATTGAGCAGTCTATTGCTGGTTGTTTCGTTTCTGTTGATATCGTTGATGTCCGTGGGTGCTGCTGTTGCAGCTGAAACAAAAATTGGTGTGATTAATATGCAGAAGGTGCTGGCAAATTCCTCTGCGGGAAAAAAGGCTCAGGAGGATTTGGAAAAAAAGATGAATGAGCTTAAAGTAACCTTTAAAAAGGATGAGGATGTTCTGTTGGCTCTGCAGAAAGAAATAGAGAAAAAGAGTTCTGCATGGAGTGATGAGATAAAGCAGGAAAAGGCTATTGAATTTCAAAAGAAACGAAGAGACCTTGGAACCAAGCAGGAAGATGCCAATCTGGAGTTGAAACAACTGCGGGAAAAACATCTGGCACCGATTTTGAAAAAACTCGAGCAGGTTGTCAAGGATGAGGCCAAGAAAGGCGGCTACACCATTGTTTTGCCAAATAATGCAGTCCTCTACAATGCTGATGGTGTAGATATTACTGCCGCTGTTACTGAAGCATTAAATAAGCAATTGAAATAGGATAATTTCGGTTGCTAGAGTGAATCCGCTTGAACTTATTGCCCTGACCCCTAAGAGCAACTGCGGAAAGTGTGGGCACCCGACCTGCCTGGCCTTCGCCGTTGCCGTGACCAAAGGAGGAGCGGCGGCAACCGGCTGTCCCTTCCTTGATGTAACAGCGTTGCCCGCCGGAATTGGTGGAGGAAGTGAAGAAGGTGGCCTGCCGGCAGTGGAGCGTGGGCAGGATGAACGAGACATGGCCCTGGTGGCCCACCTGAAATCCAAAGTCAGAGATCTGGATTTTCAGAAGTTGGCGGCAAGGCTTGGTGCCCAGTGGTCACCTGATGAGCCTGATTGTTTGCGCTTTCATTACCTTGGGCGCCGGGTAGTGATGGGGTGTGATCAACTGGTCGTCGATGGCCGACAGCTTGTAGACCCCAGGGATCAGATTTTACTCTATAACTATGTTTCCTTTGGTGGTGGTCAGGTGCCTGATGGTACTTGGGTAGGTATGGAAAGTCTGCCTAATTCCATTTCAAAAATTCGCACACTGGCCACCTATTGTGAGCAGCGGATTGCAGAGCGCTTCTCCGGTCGTGGTGGACGACTGCAGGAACTCTGTCGGCTGACTGGGGGAGAGCAAGGTCCAACCGATCAAAGTGCTGATACCGGTATGATCATACCGGTATTGCCCTATGTACCGTTGTATCTTCTTTTCTGGGACCATGAGCCGGAAGACGGGTTTGAGGCAAAGGTAAAGGTATTGTTTGACCACAATGTTATGGATTTTTTAGACCTAGAATCGTTGGTTTTTGCTGCCGAGCGGCTGGCTGATCGGTTGGCGGAGTTGGACCAGGAATGAACAGAGAAAAATTATTACAGGCTGTAGCTCGTTTTCAGGATACCAAAATATTGGTCATTGGCGATGTTATTGTCGACCATTTTGTCTGGGGAAGTGTTTCCAGAATCTCTCCTGAGGCACCTGTGCCGGTAGTGAATGTCCGTAGAGAGGAGTTGCTTCTCGGTGGCAGTGCGAATGTCTTACGCAACATCGTCTCCCTTGGTGGCAGCGGTGGCCTCTGTGGTCTGATTGGTGCAGACACTATGGGAAAAGAGTTACTGCGTCTGATGGAGGACTTACCAGCCTCTGCATCCGGATTGGTTGAAGGAATGCGGCCAACAACAGTAAAAACACGGGTCGTTGCCCAGGGGCAACAGGTCGTTCGTTTTGATAGGGAAAAAATCGGTCCACCAACGGCAAAATCGCTTGATAAACTCGAGGGATATCTTGAGAAACACCTTGCTGATTATGATGCGGTCATCGTTTCTGATTATGCCAAGGGAGTGGTCAATGAACAGCTGATGATCCGCCTGCATCAACTGCTGGCGGAAATACGTTTACGGGATAACTGCCCCTTGCCCCTGATTGTTGACCCCAAGCCGGAAAATCTACATCGGTTTATTGGGGCAACGATTATAACCCCAAACCATCACGAAGTTGAAAAAATGAGCGGTATGGCGGTCACCGACGACCAGAGCCTGCTGGCTGCGGCCCGCCAGATCAGTGCAGATATAGATTGCCGGGCGGTTCTTGTTACTCGAGGTTAGGCTGGAATGGCCCTTTTGCGTGTAGACTATACCCTGGTGACCATCCCGACAATG
>CALZIH010000002.1 GCA_945787305.1 uncultured Desulfobulbaceae bacterium
TGGTGCACAGGCGGCTTGGGTGAAGAAGACCCCTGTTACACGAACCTTTTCGAGGCCGAAGAGAATAAGATTCCGGGGAGTTGCGGCTCATTGTTCACTGATAAAAGGCGATAGCAACGGTAACGTAACAAGCAGTCCTGAGGTATTGATGACCGACACTGTAAGCCACAACAAACCTTTGTTCCAGCTGCCCGAGCAGGGTATCTTCCAGGCCAACGGCCCGGATGATCCCCTGCCGTATTATTACAAACCCTTGATCGGTTCCATATACCGGGCCAGGATAGAACAGGCCCTGTCATTGCTAAGTCCCCCCTATGATTCGATTCTCGAATTGGGTTATGGCAGTGGTATCCTCTTGCCTTCACTCTGCGCTCTGGGTAACTCGATTTCCGGGATAGATCTGCAGTCCGATCCCGAAAAAATAAACTTCTGCCTGGAAAAAGTCGGGGTACGGTGTAGTCTCATTCAAGGGGATGTTGCGGATGATTATTTTGAAGAAGGAAGTTTTGACCTGATTGTTGCAATTTCGATTTTTGAGCATATCAGCGATCTGGCCCCAGTCTTTGAGCGGATGCATACCCTGCTGCGTCCGTCCGGGCAATTGCTTGTGGGAATGCCGAGAGTTGATCATTTTATGACAAGGGCTTTTTCTCTGATCGGTTTTGGCAATATCGATGATCACCACGTTACCGATCATATCACCTGCAAACAGGTGGCTGCAGAAAAGTTTGAGCTTGTCGCCTCCTCCCATATTCCGTCCATGCTACCTGGGGTTTTTGGACTTTACTTCAATATGCTTTTTCAAAAGATCGAAATTACATAATTAACTTAATTAAACCACCCGTTCTGCTGGTGTGATCCTAAAAGGCTTTGCCGGTCAGCCATGTACCTCCCCCCCCACTTCATGAGGGGACCCGGTAATGATAGTTACGGAGCCCTTTGGGAGTAGTGTCTATCACTTTTGGACCGTTAGAACCGTTTCCAAAAACTTTTTAAAAGGTGGTGGCAATGGACCTTTAGGATTCCTTTTTCTCCGGGGTGATAACACGCTGATATTGTAGCTCAAACCACCAATAGTCAACAGGGGTAGGCTTTTACAAAAGATGATACCTCTATCACTTTTGATACTTACGCACCGCCCGGTTATGCTGTTTCAGGGTTTTGGAAAAGAAATGGGTGCCGTCGTTTTTTGATACAAAGTAGAGTGCATCGGACTTCGCCGGCTGGAACACAGCCTCAATGGCTGCTTGGCCGGGATTGCATATGGGGCCCGGCGGTAATCCCTTGATGACATAGGTGTTGTATGGGGTTTTCTGTCTGAGATCCTTGCGGGTCAAGTTGCCGTTAAAATCAGTCAGTCCATAGATGACGGTTGGATCGGATTGGAGGCGCATGGAGGACTGCAGGCGGTTGAGGAAGACTTGAGCGATAAGTGGCCGCTCTTCTGCCGCCGCTGTCTCTTTTTCGATAATGGAGGCAAGGGTAACAACCTTGTGTCTGTCCATAGAAGAAGTGTTCTCTGCGGTAATTTCCTGCCAGACGTTGAGGAAACGTCGGGTCATGGTGGTGATGATGGCATGGGCCGTACTCTCTCCCCGTACCAGGGTATAGGTATCAGGAAAAAGGTAACCCTCAAGGCTGTCTTGCTTTATTCCCAATGTGGCTATAAAGTGCGGTTCAGTACAGAGGGCGAGAAACTCTTCTTGCTTGACCCATTCACCTTGTGCATAGAGAGCTGCAATCTGGCGGAGCGTCAGCCCTTCGGGAATAGTCAGGCGATGTTGAATCACCTCGCCTTTTTCTAGGATTTTCAGGATCTCTGTCGGACGGAGGCCTCGATCCAGGGCAAATTCTCCCGCACGCAATCGATTGCTGCGTCCGGTGAGCCGGGCAAGAAGCAGAAAACGGATATCGTCTTTGATTACTCCTTCCCGGCCCAGGATGGCCTTGATCTGACGGACTCCGGCACCCTTAGGGATGAACACCGTGGCGGTGCCGGACCCGGGAGCCGGTGTGTTGATATAGAGCCCGTACCAGGCTCCACCCCCAACCACCAAGCAGAAGGTTATGCCCAGAGTCCATAAGAACAGTGATCGCATGGTCTTGGGGCACCTGTCGATTGGCTAGGGTTTTTTCTTTTTATTGGACTGAGTGGTTTTTTTCTTTGATCCGTTTTTCTTCAGATTTCCCAAGGCGATTCCAATTACCTCGTCCATATGCTTAACCGGCAGGAACGTAATTTTTTTACGTAGTTCCTCAGGGATTTCCACCAGGTCTTTCTCGTTTTCGTCGGGGATAATAACACGGGTAATCCCTGCCCGCAGGGCAGCAAGTGCCTTTTCTTTTAAGCCGCCGATGGGTAGAACCCGGCCACGCAGAGTCACTTCACCGGTCATGGCGAGCCCTTTTTTAAGCGGTTTTTCGAGAATCGCGGAATAGAGTGCTGTGGTCATGGTAATACCCGCCGATGGCCCGTCTTTAGGAATTGCTCCAGCAGGGACATGGATATGAATATCAATGGAGTCAAAATATTCCGCGTCCACACTAAGCATGGTATTTCGACTACGGCAATAACTGAGAGCAGCCTGGGCCGACTCCTTCATGACTTCACCCAGTTGACCGGTAAGAATCAACTTGCCTTTACCGGGTAGAATTGTTGTTTCAATGTGTAGGAGTTCGCCGCCGACTTCGGTCCAGGCCAGACCGATGACCAAGCCTGGCTGGGAGACTGTATCCAGCTCTGTTTCAGGAAGAAAACGCAGAGGGCCAAGGTATTTAGACAGGGTGTTTTTGGAGATGGTATAGGGGCCCTTTCCTCCTTCGGCAATTTTACGGGCAATTTTACGACAGATTTTACCCAGTTCCCGTTCCAGGTTACGGACACCGGCCTCATGGGTATAGTGGCTGATGATGAGTTTAAGCGTATCGTCATTAAGCTTAATCTGACTTGCTCGCAATCCGTTTTCTTTGATCTGTCTCGGCAGCAGGTACTTGCGGGCAATGACCATTTTTTCTTCCAGGGTATAACCGGAAAGTTGAATGACCTCCATCCGGTCAAGAAGTGGACCGGGGATGGTGTCGAAACGGTTGGCCGTCGTGATGAACATTACTTTGGACAGGTCAAAGGGCAGGTTCATGTAATGATCGGAAAAGGTGTCGTTTTGCTCGGGATCAAGAACCTCAAGCAGTGCCGATGAGGGATCGCCGCGATAATCGTCACCAATTTTGTCGATTTCATCCATCATAAAAACCGGATTGTTAGTCTCGACATTTTTCAACCCCTGCAGGATCCGGCCGGGCAGGGCGCCTATATAGGTACGACGGTGGCCGCGAATTTCAGCCTCATCGCGCATGCCGCCAAGCGACAGCCTGTAGAACTTGCGTCCCATGGCACGGGCAATGGCCTGGCCAAGGGAGGTCTTGCCAACGCCGGGAGGCCCGACAAAGCAGATGATCGGGCCTTTGGTGTCTTTATTGAGTTTGCGCACGGCAAGATATTCCAGGATTCGTTCTTTGATCTTGTCCAAACCATAATGGTCTTCATCAAGAACCTTTGCCGCCACTATCAGGTCAAGTTTGTCTTTGGACGATTTCTTCCAGGGCAAGTCAAGGAACCAATCGAGATAGGTTCGGACAATGGTTGCCTCTGAGGCATCCGGATGCATCATTTCAAGCCGTTTGAGTTGCTTTTTTGCCTCCTTTTTTGCGTATTTTGGCATTTTTTTCTTCTTGAGGCTTTTTCTCAACTCTTCGATCTCTTGCGAATAGGCATCCTCGTCGCCAAGTTCGCGTTTTAAAGCCTGCATTTGTTCCCGGAGAAAATATTCCCGCTGGGACCGTGACATCTCTTCCTTGGCATCGGACTGGATCTTGGCCTGCACCGTTGATACTTCCAGCTCCTTGTTGAGCAGGTCGGCAACCAGCTTCAGGCGCTGTGCCGGATCCACGGTTTCAAGAATTTTTTGCGCTTCGGAGATCTTAAGGCGCAGGTTTGAGCCGACCAGATCGGCCAATCGTCCCGGTTCTTCGATATTGTTGATGATCATCATCAGGTCGGCGGACAGGATCCCGCGTAGAGACATTATTTTTTCTGTCTGTTCGCGAACCGTGCGCATCAGGGCTTCGATTTCAACGGTAATTTCTTCGGTTTCCTGTTCGGGGACCAGGTCGATAGCCACACGGTAATGGGGAGAGGTCTGTTCGTATTCGCGGATCTTAGCCTTGGACAGGGCCTGTACCAAGACCTTGAGGCGACCATCCGGCAGTTTAAGGGTGCGCATGATCATGGAAACCATACCAACCTCATAGATATCTTCGGGGTCTGGCTCATCCTTTGTAGCGTCTTTCTGGGTGACCAGCATCAGCAGTTTGTCACCGTTCATGGCGTCGTTTACCGCTTCAATTGAGCCGGGACGACCGACAAAAAGCGGAATAATCATATAATTAAAGACCACAACATCACGGACGGCCATCATGGGTAACGATTCAGGAATCTCCATATCCTGAGTGTTTTCGCCAAAATCGTCCATACTTGTGGACAGGGTATCGTCAAATTCCACCTTTTCCTCCTCGTGGCAACCTAAGGGCTGCATATTTTATCTCCCTGAAATGAGAACGTCTTGCCTGTTGCCTGTTTCGGGTAGCTCAAGTATACCTTTTTGAGGCACCCTTTAATTATCGGGGTACAGGTGGATCATTCATTGCAGGTCTTTGCTAGTCGTGAGAAAGTAAACATAACAGCTGCACAAGTCAAGGAAGTGCGACCGCCTGGAGGAAGGATTGCCGTTTTTTCTTGAATAAATACCTCTGGGAAAATATATGAGGAGAAGATTCTGGGTACTAACCGACTTTTTTAGCCAAACGGGGTAACATTATGCTGAATGCATCTTCATTTTTTAACTTGAATGATTTTCTCCATAAGGAACTGTTCACCGGTACGGATTACGTCTGGGAAGCTTTGGGGAATCTCAAGACCTACGTAGATGAACAAAATATAGAACGGTTGGAACATGTCTGCCTGACCTATGGCGCGCCCTTGGAAAGGCCACTTGTCCTTCATCATGGTAAACTTTCCTGTGCCATGGAGTATAAAATCAGCTATGGCGATGCCACCAAAGGCGAACTTGAGGTGGCCAGAAACGGGCAGTTGTTGCAGGGGGCTTCGGTGATCATGGCAGGGGCGGTGATTATGGGCCGGCGGATTGCTATTGGTCAGGGGGTTTTGGTGGAGTCCGGTGCGTTAATTAAGGAGCCCGCAATAATTGGCGATCATTGCGAAATTCGTCAGGGCGCCTACCTGCGCGGTTACTGTCTCATTGGCAACCGTTGTATAATCGGCCACACAACAGAGGTGAAACATTCGATTTTTCTCAATGATTCCAAAGCCGGTCATTTTGCCTATGTTGGCGACTCGATTCTTGGGGCCGGCGCTAATCTCGGGGCGGGCACTAAATTTGCCAACCTTCGGTTTCTACCGGGGAATGTTCAGGTCAGGACACCGGAGGGCTCTCTTGACAGTGGCTTGCGAAAGTTCGGCGCGATTCTAGGTGATAACGTGCAGACCGGCTGTAATTCGGTAACCAACCCGGGAACCTTGCTCGGTCCGGAATCTATTCTCATGCCCAATACAACTTCACCTTCGGGTTTTCATCCGGGCAAATCCGTGATACGGTAGACGATTCTTCCTCTTCCTGTTTGCGAAGTTTTTCCGCCCGATCGCCGTATTCATAGAGGGCAAAGAAAAAAGCAAACAAAATACCGATGGTAAAAAATATTCTCGCAATACGATCCCATGGCGGTGTGGCTCCACCAGTGAAATAGCGTATCATGATCACTAGTATATAGGTGAAGCCGAGAGCGTAGGGAGTGGTTGTCATGATCTGGATAAATGTGCCGGAAAAGATGCTTGCGGCATCCGGTCCAGTTCGAACATGAAAAACAAGCCAAGCCAGCCCGGTTAATGTTAAAGTGATTTTTTCACGTAATGTTTTCATATGAATGATAAAAAAAAGTCAGTGTGTGTTTTTCCGGAAACGGTTCCCAGTGATGGAATTCTGTTTCCCCTTGTACAGGTTTTTGCTCCTGTTGTCTACTGTCAGGCGGTTGAGGAGGATGAAATTCCTGTGGAGCTGCAATCCCCATTTGCCAAGGAACTGATAGCATCAGGTCTTGGACAAATTCGAGTTCCGTCACCGCTTGGCGAGCAGCGGGATCGTTTTCTTGCGTTGATCGGTGATCTGAAAAACAGGCGTGATGATTACGCGGCTCAACTGAAAAACCTTTCGCTTTCAGGAATCGGCGGGGGAGGGGGATTGAGGAAGGAATCGAAAAGTTCTATCATTGAAAACCTGCTGCAAAGCAAAGGAATGGAGGAAAGGCAGCTGGAGGAGCAGGAGATGCTGCTCTGGCAGGCCCGACTTCTTCTGAAGCTGGGGGAAATATTTGATAGCGAGCAGATTACACTGCAGCGAGAATTGGATAAAATCAGCGAGTTGGAAAATGGCCTTTTTTCTGAACTGCGCAAGGAGAAGGGGCAACCTTTTTCCCTGACCAAGGCTATCAGCTCGGCCAGTGGCCAAGATGACAGCCTGCATCGCCTTCGTCTTAAAGCATGGTCCCGCCTGTATTGCCTCGGTACCGATCTGCAGGATGAGATTGGTTGTTTTGTCACCACCAACCAGGATGCGGTCGATCTGCTTTTAGAAAACTATGGAAGCCTGCGTGAAGGGGTGGTTCAGCGTTTTCTTCAATTGATGCTGCCGTTGCAACCGGGTGAAAGAAATCTGCAGAGTAGCTTGCAGGAGCTGCAGCAACGAGGCGCACAGTTTTTTACCGGCTTGGATGATATTTTTGCCGATCCGACCTTGGGTCCAGATGCGCAGCAAGAAGATTTTTCTGCTGTTGATGGAGCATGGGCGCAGCTGTTGGAAACGGTCTATCCTGCTGCTGAGTGTGGACGAGGTCGGTTACATTTCTATGTTTTTCCCCGGATAGATCCTCGCGAGCTCTTTATGGCCACCTTTGGTCGGGATGAGGAGCAATTAAAGCAGGTGCAGCAGCAAGCAGGAGCGAATTATACAATCATCGGCTGGTTGGAAACGCTTTTGCCATAAGGTGCTGCCGGGTCGGCAATAAAAAAAGGGTTGCCTGCAGAACAGACAACCCTTGGATGTGCTGGAGGCGACGAGCGGATTTGAACCGCTGAATAATGGTTTTGCAGACCACTGCCTTACCACTTGGCTACGTCGCCTTGAGATTGTAGCGGCACTTTATACCATAGTTACATTTTTTGACAAGAGGAAATCTTTACCATGGGGACCACCCTTCGCGCCGTGATTCAAGATAACGAAGAGGGACTGCAAGCCTTGCAGGGTCGCATCGGTTATCGGTTTCATGATATACAATTGTTGCAGCTTTCCCTTATACACAGCTCTTTTGCTTTTGAACGATTGGATAATGGCCGTCATAATGAAACCCAGGAATTTCTTGGTGATGCCGTGTTGGATCTGACCGTTGGCTATATTCTGTTTACCCGTTTTCCGAAAATGCGAGAAGGTAAGTTGACCCGGATTCGTTCAGCCCTGGTCAACGAAACGGGACTTGCCGAAATGGCCCGGGCCATTGATCTCGGCGCTCACCTCCTGTTGGGCAAAGGAGAAGACGCCTCCCGTGGTCGGGAGAAATCTTCTATTCTTTCATGTGCATATGAAGCACTTGTGGGCGCATTATTTCTTGATGGCGGCTATGATGAAGCCCAGGCTTTTGTCCAGCGGTTTTTTGGCCCCCTGATCGATGAGCGACAAAAGAAGTTGATCCTGGCCGATGCGAAAAGTAGTCTGCAAGAACTTTTGCAGGAACGTTTTAACGAGGGGCCGGACTACGTGCTGGAAGCAGAAGAGGGGCCCGCGCATGCTAGAATTTTCACCGTCTCTGTGAGGTTCCATGATCAATTGCTTGGCAGCGGCCGGGCCGGCAGCAAAAAAGAGGCTGAACAGCAAGCCGCAGGCGCAGCCTTGAAAAAAATTCAGGAAGAGGATGCCGCCTAGTTCCTAACCTTTGGTCCTCAATATATCCCTTGCTTTCCATCCCTCAAACCTCCCTTCTTGTTATCCCGATATTTATTCCCCATGAGGGATGTCCGCATAGTTGTGTGTTTTGCAACCAGCATCGGATCAGCGGGGTGGAGGGAAAACCTATATCAGGGGGTGATGTCGGTCGGATCATTCAAACCTGGCTTGAGCGGGGCCGAAAGAAAAAACCATCTCAGGTACAGGTGGCTTTTTATGGAGGCAGCTTCACCGCTCTTCCCGATAACCGCCAGCAAGAGTTACTGGTTGCTGTCGCCCCTTTTATCCGTAGCGGCGAGGTGCAGGCCATTCGTCTCTCCACCCGACCGGATTATATCGATACCGACCGTGTTCACTTTCTCCAGGAGCATCATGTCAACATCGTTGAACTGGGTGTCCAGTCCCTTGATGACCGAGTGTTGCTGTTGAGTCTGCGTGGCCACCTGGTGGAAGATGTTGAACATGCCTCATCTCTTCTGCGTTCAGCGGGTATCACTCTGGGGGTGCAGTTGATGCTTGGTCTACCGGGCCAGGATTTTACCAGCCTACGCAAGACAATTGGTCCAGTGATTGCCCTGGCCCCGGATTTTGTTCGCATCTATCCGGTTCTTGTGGTTGCCGGCAGCGCTCTTGAGCGGCGATACCGGTGCGGTGAGTACCGGCCACTATCGCTTTCACTGGCCGTATTGCAAGCGGCGTGGATGAAAAAAAAGTTCGCGGTAGCCGGAATCCGGGTGGTACGGATGGGCTTGCAACCTGGGCCGGAGCTGGAACGATCGCTGGTGGCCGGGCCCTATCATCCTGCTTTTGGAGAGTTGGTCAATTCCCGACTCATGCTCCAGCAAACGAGAAAACTGCTCGGTCTGACCCGGCTCGGTCAGCAAGTAGAAATTTGTATTTCTGATCGTGATCAATCCGTTTTCAGGGGAATGCACTCGGCAAACATTCACCGGTTGACCAGGCTTGGACTCTCTGATAGGTTCATACTTAAAACCGATCCCGAGCAACCCCGTGGCACTGTGCAACTCGCCTCTGAAAACTAACCCCTAAACTCAGACCTCTCATTCATGCTCAGTATCAATAACCTCAGCCTCCAGTATGGGGCCAAACATGTTTTTCGTGATGTTTCCACCCAGGTCCATACCGGTGAACGTATAGGTCTGGTCGGTGTTAACGGAACCGGTAAATCGACCCTGTTAAAAATTATGTGCGCTCAGCAGGAGACCGACCCCGGTATCGTCAGTCGTGCCTCTTGGTTTACAGTGGCCTATCTTCCCCAGGAAATCACTATTGAGCTGGGCAACCGCAGTCTATATGGCGAGGCGGAATCGGCCTTTGATGATATCCTGGCCCGGCAGCAGGAACTTGAACATATCGGCGAGCAGCTTGCCGATCTTGAACAGGATGATCCGAAGGTGGATGAATTGCTTGATCGTCAGGGAGAGCTGCAACATATGCTGGAAGGCCAGGACGTGTTTCGCATGCGTCCCGAGATTGAAAAGATTCTCTTTGGCCTGGGGTTTTCTGCCGCTGACCTGGAACTGCCGGTAGCCTCTTTTTCCGGTGGCTGGATAATGCGGTTGTTGCTGGCAAAACTTCTTTTGCAAAAACCAGCCCTTTTGCTGCTTGATGAGCCCACCAACCATCTTGATCTTGATTCCCTGACCTGGCTGGAAGACTTCCTGCAGCAATATCAGGGGGCGATGATTATTATCTCCCATGATCGTTCGTTTCTTGATCGGGTGACGACGCTGACCTGGGAGTTGAGCCTTGGTCGTTTGACGGTCTATAAAGGCAATTATTCCCATTTTCTGGTGGAAAAAGAGCAACGGATGGAGCTGGAGCGGGCAGCCTATAATAACCAGCAGGCGATGATCAAACAGACCGAGCGGTTCATTACCCGTTTCCGTTCCAAATCCACCAAGGCACGCCAGGTACAGAGTCGGGTCAAACAGCTGGAAAAATTGGAGCGGATCGAGTTGTCTGAAACCGAACGGTCTGTCCGTTTTTCTTTCCCGCCGGCAGCTGCTTCAGGTAGGGATGTGTTGACCCTGAAGGGCTTGCGCAAGGATTTTGCAGAGAAATCAGTCTTTGCAGACTTGAATCTTTCATTGCAGCGGGGTGACAAGATAGCGGTTGTCGGTGTCAACGGGGCCGGCAAATCAACCCTGTTGAAAATACTTGCCGGACTGGAACCGGCAGAGGGAGAATTCCATCTGGGGCATAATGTAGTCCTGTCCTATTTCGGTCAGCATCAGGCCCAGGAGCTTGCCGGAGGCCAGAGTTTACTGGATACGGTCTATCATGCGGCCCAGGACTTGACCATCACCCAGGTGCGTTCCCTGCTGGGCGCATTTCTTTTTACCGGTGATGAAGTAGAGAAAAAGGTGCAGGTCCTCTCCGGCGGGGAAAAAAGCCGGGTTGCCTTGGCGAAGATGTTGGTTCGGCCTGCCAACCTGATGCTGTTGGACGAGCCCACCAATCATTTGGATATCAGCTCCCAGGAAGTGCTGCAGGAGGCCATGGCCCAGTACGAGGGGACCATTATCGTCGTTTCCCATAACCGTTTTTTTGTCGATTCGTTTATCAACAAAGTACTGGAAATCCGAGACGGCAAGGGTACGCTGTTTGAAGGCAATGTCGATGATTATCTCGCCCAACGTAAACGGGACGAGGAGCGGAAGGACGAAGTGCAGACTCCGCAGCAGGATAACGAGGTGTCAGCCGGACCGGATAAGCCCGCAGATAAAAAAGGCCAGCGCCGGGCCCGGGCTCAAGCCAGGCAGCAGTTGCATTTTAAAATGGGACCATGGAAAAAGAAAAGCGCGGCTGCAGAAAAAGAGATAGAACAGCATGAGGCGCGTAAGGCAGAGCTTGAACAGTTAATGGCCGACCCTGAGCTGTATGGCGACCAGGAACGCTGGTCTGCGACCAGTAAAGAATACAGTCAAATAGAGCGGCACCTCGAGCGTGCGTACCAAAAATGGGAAGAAGCCCAGGAAAAAATTGAGGCCATTGAGCATGAATGCGCTGATAATTGAGACGGCAAGGAGATGGAAGAATGAAGAAGATTGGGTTGCTGTTGATCGCTGTAGTTCTCATTGCGGCGGGCGGCGCATATGTATTGTTACGCACTCCGGGAACACCAGCCGATAGCGGATTCGCTGAACACCTACCTGCTGATACCCTGGTAACCCTTAGTATAAGGGACCTGGACGGGTTGACTGACCTTTTTCCCGGGACCGCTCTTGGCCATTTTCTCTCAAAAGAAACCATGGCTGGGATGCTGCTCGATTTACAGGTGAAGCCGGAGCATATCCTCAGCTATGAAAAGAGCTATGACGAATTATTTTCAGTGCTCCAGCACCCCGCTTTTCGTATGGTCTTTGGTGACGACGTCGATGTCGCCTTTCTTCCCTTTGAGAGCGAAAGCGTTGCCGAAAATCCGCAGCAGGCCCTTGAAAGCACACTTGTTGTCCTGGCAACGACCTCATCCTCCAAGGCCCTGGAGACCTTTGCCCGTGCCTTGTTGCAAAAGGACGTCAGCGAGTTCACACGCGGTGAACTCACGTTGACCAGGATTCGGCTGGACTCCGGTGGTTATATTTATGCATATACAAAGGGCAGTCGTCTTCTCCTTGCCCTTGATCCAGCTGTTATTGAACAGTGCGTAGCGGCCAGTGTTTCGGGGCATTCTCTGCTGCAGGAGGAGAATTTTATCAATGCCTCTACGTTTTGGCAGGAATCTTCCCTTGCCAAAACATACAGCCGGGGATTTGTCCAGCTTGATCGGATACAACCGTATCTGCTTGCTTCAGGGGATGAGGAACTCAAAAAAGGAGGCCGATATCTGCAGGGCATGGAATATGTCGCCTCCGCCGGTGGACGGTATGAGGACGGCTGGAAAGTCAAGTACAGTTGCGAGTATACCTATGATTCGCTTGATTCGGCAGTCCGCGAGCTGGTTGACTCGGTAAGTAAACAGAACCCCACCCTCCACCTGCTCGGAGAAAATCCATTACTCTATAGCTGGTCTTCAAGTCTCGGCGCTTCAGCACTGTTGGAAACCCTGTCGGCAAGTGATGCCAAGGGGTATAACGATCTTGACAGTGAGCTCCAAAAGGAGCTTGGTGTTTCTTTGGAAACGGTTGTACAGGCCTTTGGGCCTCAGTATGGCGGAGTGCTGAAGAAAATCATCCAGAATGGGTTGTTTCCTCTGCCAAAGGCTGTATTTTTTATTCAGGTACGAAATCGTCAGGTTGCAGAGGGGTTGCTTGTCAAGCTCCGCCAAAAGATCGCCTCCCGCGGTATGGCAGGTGAACAGCAGGAGCAGATCGGCCCGTATACCATTTATTCCTGGAGTTTGTTGCCAGGCGAGGCCACCCAGCCTGCAATTGTGTTAACGGAAGATATGTTGTATCTGGCAAACGGCGTGGCGAACCTCAAACAGGTCCTGACCAACGAACAGGAGGTTTCTCGGGTGCCGGAATCTGTAGCCGACAACCTTGAAGCAACCCTGTCTGACGGTGTTCAGACAGCCAATAATGGTGTTGTTGTTGCCTGGCCTGCCCGTTTTGCCGCCCAGGTGCAGGGAGCGGCCGACTGGCTGGCCAGTATGGTTTCCGCTTCACGCGGGGGTTCTATAACTGTTGTAAAGGATGAACTCCTCGTTTTGCTGCAGTCTGCCGAGGTCGCCGTTTTTGTTTCAGATCTTTTTCAAGATCGTGCTGAGGCCACGGTGAGCATTAAGGTCAAACCGGATAACCAGGCTGTTGGACAATGAAAAATTGTTGCCCCGCAATGGGTTTAGGAGTAACAATAGCAAATTGTATTTTTGGGTACATTGTGCATTGTCGTAAGTAAAAACTAGGATAAACAGGAGTACTTTGTGGCTTTTGATGAAAATGACAACAAACTCTGGCTTTCGGGCAACGAAGCCATAGCCCTTGGCGCCTGGGAAGCAGGGATCAGGGTCGCCTCCGGGTATCCGGGAACACCGTCCACTGAGATCATGGGTAACCTGGTTAAATATGACGGCGTGTACGGTGAGTGGGCACCCAATGAAAAGGTCGGGCTGGAGGTGGCTATAGGCGCTTCCTTTGCCGGTGTGCGGGCCTTTGCCACCATGAAGCATGTGGGCCTGAATGTGGCGGCGGATCCGTTGTTTACCGCTTCCTATACAGGCGGCCGGGGTGGATTGGTCGTGTTGACCGCCGATGACCCACAGATGCATAGTTCGCAAAATGAACAGGATAATCGTAACTATGCCTTTGCCGCTAAACTGCCCATGCTTGAGCCGTCTGATCCGGCCGAGGCCAAGTCAATGATGCGTACTGCCTGTGAGCTGTCGGAGCAACTCGACACCCCGGTACTTTTTCGGATTACTACCCGGGTGGCTCATGTAAAGGGTGTGGTCAAAAAAGGGGAGCCGGTTGCTCCAGCCACGGCCAGCATTGAAAAGATGCCGGCCAAGTTTGTCATGCTGCCCGGCAATGCCCGTATGCGGCGTGTTGAGGTGGAAAAACGTATGGCCGCTGCCCGCGAACTTGCGGAAACACTAGCCGAAAACCGGGTGGAAGAGGGAAGCGGTTCCCGTGGTTTTATCTGTTCCGGTACCCCCTATAATTATGTCAAAGAGGCCTTTCCCGACGCCCCGGTGCTTAAACTGGGCATGGTCTGGCCGTTGCCGGAGCAGATGATTCGCGATTTTGCAGCGTCCGTCGACGAGCTGGTTGTGGTTGAAGAGCTTGATCCTTTTCTCGAGACCCACATCAAGGCCATGGGGATCGACTGCCGCGGTAAAGACCTGATCCCTAACCAGGGGGAGTTGAATTCGTTTATTGTCCGTAAATCGGTGCAGCCCGACTCGGTTGGTGAGTTGTTTGCCCCGTTGGAGTTGCCCATGCGGCCTCCAAATATGTGCGCCGGTTGTCCCCATCGCGGCATTTTTTATGGACTGTCCCGGATGAAAGACGTTTTTGTTTCCGGTGATATCGGCTGCTATACCCTGGGTTTTCTACCGCCCCTTTCGGCCATGGATGCCTGTGTCTGTATGGGAGCTTCCGTGACCATAGCCCATGGCATGAGTAAGGCACTGGGTAAGGAAGGCGAGGGCAAGTTGGTTGCTGTTCTTGGCGATTCCACCTTTATGCATTCCGGTATCACCGGGCTGCTGAACACAGTCTATAATGAATCCTATGCCACCGTGATTATCCTCGATAACCGGACCACCGCCATGACCGGGCATCAGGAGAATCCAGCTTCCGGGAAGACCATCAAGGGCGAACCGGCCAATGCAATAGATTTGGAAAAGCTTTGTCAGTCCCTTGGGGTGCCAAGGGTGGTCGTGGTCAATCCCCACGAGGTCAATGCAACCCGCAAAGTATTGAAAGAAGAAATTGCCTCCACCGAACCTTCAGTGATAATCAGCCGGGCACCCTGTGTCCTGTTGCCGGAAGTGGTTAAGGCGAAAAAGCCGGTCTATTTCACCAATCTGGAAAACTGTACCGGCTGTACGTCCTGCGTGCGCCTGGGCTGTCCGGCCATAAGCTGGCATCCGTTGACGCCGGAGCAGGCTGTGGAGCGGGGATATAAAGAGAAACAAAAGGGTCATGCCATGATTACCGAAGTGCAGTGTAATGGCTGTGGCCAATGCGCTGAACTCTGTAAGTTTGATGCGATAGGCAAACGGGAGGGGAACTGATGAGGCAAAGTGGAAATATTCTCTTCTCCGGAGTAGGCGGCCAGGGCATTCTGCTGGCCAGTGAGTTGACGGCTTATGCCCAGCTGGAGGCCGGTTTTGATGTGAAAAAAAGCGAAGTTCACGGCATGGCCCAGCGGGGCGGATCGGTTGAGGCCCATCTGCGTTATGGAGAGCGGATCTACTCGCCCTTGATCGAGCCGGGCAAGGCAGACATCCTGGTGGCCTTTGAAATTTTAGAGGCGGTTCGTTATCTGCCCTATCTGCACAGAGACAGTGCCGTGGTGGTCAATACCCAGAAGATTCTGCCCCCGGCGGTTGCCCAGGGCAAGATGGAGTATCCTGAAAATATCCTTGACGAGCTGACCTCACGCGGGATCAATGTGGTGGCCATCGACGCTTTTGCAGTGGCAAAAGAGGTTGGTGAATTACGAACGGCAAACGTTGCCATGGTAGGTGCCATGTCCAATTTTCTTGCGGTTGGCCCCCATGCCTTTCTCGATGTGATCGACACAAAGGTAAAGCCCGCCTTCCGTGAGGTGAACAAAAAGGCGTTTGAGGCCGGCAGGAAACTTGTCTATAGTTAACCCCCTTGTTGGTCAAGAAGATGTTTAGGGTAACTTGAGAAATACAGGGATATGAGGAATATATGATGCGGGTGGAAGAGATAGAGGCATTACCGCGGGTCGGCTTGGAGTCCATCCAGCTCAAACGTCTACAGCGCCTGGTGCATCGGGTCTATGAAACCGTTGCTCCATACCGGGCAAAAATGGACGAAGCCGGAGTCAAGCCTGCTGATATCCAGTCGCTGGCAGACTTGAGGAAACTGCCGTTTACAACTAAGGATGATCTGCGGGACAACTATCCTTTTGGTTTATTTACGGTGCCGATGGAAGAGGTGGTCCGGGTACATGCCTCATCCGGAACAACCGGAAAACCCACCGTGGTTGGTTACACCAAGGGTGATATCGCCATGTGGGCCTCGGTGATGGCCAGGGCTCTGGCCATGGCCGGGGTGACCAAGGGCGATATGGTGCATAATGCCTATGGGTATGGTCTGTTCACCGGTGGCCTTGGCGCCCATTACGGGGTCGAGGCGCTGGGCGCGACTGTCATTCCTGTCTCGGGCGGCAATACCAAGAGGCAGATCACCATTATGCGTGATTTCGGCTCTACGGTACTGTTAGCCACTCCTTCCTATGCCCTCAATCTGGCCGATGCCATGATTGACGTGGGCGTCGATCCGGAAGAACTCAAGCTGCGGGTCGGTATTCATGGTGCCGAGCCCTGGAGTGAGAACATGCGTGAGGAGGTGGAGCGCAAACTTGGCATCAAGGCTGTTGATATATACGGTTTATCGGAGGTCATCGGTCCGGGCGTTTCAATGGAGTGCCTGGAGACCGATCGCGGTATGCATATTCTGGAAGATCATTTCCTGCCGGAGATTGTCGATCCGGACACCTTTGAACCCCTTCCCTATGGCGAATCCGGTGAGCTGGTTTTCACCACTCTGACCAAGGAGGCCTTTCCGATTATCCGCTACCGGACCAAGGATATCTCCCGCCTCATTGCCGAGCCCTGCAGGTGCGGGCGGACTCTGGTCAGGATGGAAAAGGTGACCGGTCGTACCGATGACATGCTCATTATCCGCGGGGTCAATGTCTTCCCCTCCCAGGTGGAGCATGTGCTCATGGGAATCGAAGGGGTTGAACCCCATTATCAGATCGAGGTCAACCGTCAGGGGAACCTCGATACCATGGACATATTGGTTGAAGTCAGCGACAAGGTTTTTTCCGATGAAATCAAAGTCCTTGAAAATCTCACCAAAAAAATCCAGGTTGAGATAAAAGACCTGCTCGGTGTTACCTGTAAGGTGAAACTGGTAGAACCCCGTACCATCCAGCGTTCTGAAGGAAAGGCGCAACGGGTCATTGATAACCGTAAATTATAAGATTGAAACTCAAAACCCGGAATCCGGAACCTGAAACCCCGGAACCCGGTAACCGGAGGGGTTGTCATGCGTGTAGAACAGATTGCTGTTTTTCTGGAAAATAAATCCGGCCGCCTGGCTGAGATTACAGGCGTCCTTGCTGAGAATGCAATCAATATCAGGGCGTTGTCTGTTGCCGATACTGCTGATTTCGGTATTCTTCGTCTTATTGTCGACAAGGTTGACCTTGCAAAAAAAATCCTCAAAGAGAACCATTTTACGGTCGGCAAGACCAATGTCATCGCCGTTGAGGTTCCCGATCAGGCTGGCGGCCTGGCCGGTGTCTTGAAGACCGTGGAAGCCGAAGGGCTGAATGTCGAGTATATGTATGCCTTTGTTAACAAGAGTGGAGAGAATGCTGTCTTGATTTTTCGTTTTGACGATATGGACAAGGCGATCAGCAGCCTGCAGACCGCAGGTTTTACAATCCTGTCCGGTGAGCAAGTGTGTGCACTGTAAGCCACTCTATCCAATAACTGAGTAAAGGGGGAGAAAAGGTGAAAAAAATTGGAGCAAAAGTTGTTCTTGGTGCGGCCGCATTCTGTATGTTGGCCCTGCCTGTTCAAGCCGAGACCATCAAAGTCGGCGCCATTTTTGCCGTAACCGGCGGTGCCTCATTTCTTGGCGGGCCAGAGGCCCGTTCCGCGGAAATGGTTGTTGAGGAAATAAACAAGGCCGGCGGTATCAACGGCAATACCATCGAGCTGATTGTCAAGGACTCAGGGGCCAATCCGGAAAAAGCTATTTCCTTTGCCAAGCAGTTGATAGAAGAGGAAAAGGTACTGGCGATTATCGGGCCATCCACCTCTGGGGAATCCATGAAGATCAAAAAGATTGCCGAGGATGGAAAAACAACCTTGCTTTCCTGCGGGGCCGCGGAGGTGATAGTTAATCCGGTGGCGAGTTATGTTTTTAAAACACCACAGAAAGACTCTTTTGCCGTCAAGAAGATTTACAGTGAGATGAAAAACCTGGGCATCAATAAGATCGCCGTGGTTGCCGGTAACACAGGCTTTGGCAAAGCCGGTAAGGCCCAGCTGATCAAGATTGCCCCTGAATTCGGTATGGAAATCCTTGCTGCCGAAACCTACGATAAAAAAGCGACCGACCTGAGTGCCCTGGTGGCTAAGCTGATGGCCAATAAAGATATCCAGGCCGTGGTTAACTGGTCCATCGTCCCGGCCCAGGCCATTATTGCCAAAAACATGCGGCAGGCCGGCTGGCAGGTACCGTTATTCCAGAGCCATGGTTTTGGCAATATCAAGTATGTCGAGGCCGCCGGTGTTGCAGCCGAAGGAATTATTTTCCCGGCTGGTCGCCTGTTGGTCGCCGATGCACTGGAAGATTCCGACCCGCAGAAGGCTTTGCTCATGAAGTATAAGGCAGACTATGAGGGTAAGTATAAAGAAGACGCCTCCACGTTCGGCGGTCATGGCTATGATGCCATGACTATCCTGGCCGAGGCCGTTAAGGTTGCCGGCAACGATCGGGCCAAAGTTCGCGATGCCATTGAAAATCTGAAGAATTTTCCGGGAACAGGCGGTGTGTTCAGCTTTTCCGCAGAAGACCACAATGGCCTTGATATCAACTCGTTTGTGATGTTGACCGTAAAGGACGGTAAGTTCGTTCTCTACCAGGGAAAGTAAAGAAACGGTGTGCAGTGACGGGTGGGCTGGCCTACCCGTCTTTTTTTTGTTTAGCAGTAACTGTTCAGCTGCATCCCACGGAGTCTGCGCTTACTTCCTGGGGCGATTAGGTCGCCTCACATAGGCGGGCTATAGATTCGTTGACCTGCTATCCCCAGGTAAGCGTAGACTCTGATATGGAGCACGTCTAAACAGTTACATTCCGGGTAGGTGCAGTTTTTTTGCACAGACCTGAATAGTGACGTTTAGCATCCACCCATGACCTCGGCCCTGTTTTTTCAATACCTGTTTGCCGGTATCACCTATGGCGTTATCTATGCCATTGTCGCCATCGGCTTCAATATTATTTATAATACCACCGGTATTATAAATTTTGCCCAGGGTGAATTCGTCATGCTTGGCGGTATGATCTCTATCACCCTTTTGCAGGTGGTGCCGTTGCCGGTTGCTATAGCCTTAGCAGTGTTGATAACTATGCTGATCGGTGCCCTGATCGAGATCATTTTTATTCGCTGGCTCGACAACCCATCGGTCCTGCGAATGATCATCATCACCATCGGCCTTTCCATTCTGATCCGTGAAGCGGCCCTGCATGTCTGGGGTGAATCCATTCGTTCGCTACCCTATTTCGTCGGTAACGAGATTACCACTATCAGCATCGGCTCTGTGCGCATTTCACCCCAGGTTCTCTGGGTCATTGGTGTTTGTTCGGTAATGGTTCTTGGGCTCAGTCTGTTTTTCAAGGTAACGCCGGTGGGGCGTGAGATGCGTGCCTGTTCCGCCAACAGGACGGCGGCCATGCTCTGTGGAATAAATACCCGCAACATGGTGACCCTCTCCTTTATGCTCAGTGCGGGCATAGGCGCCCTGGCCGGGTGCGTGATGTCACCCATTACCTATACCCAATACGATTCCGGTACAGCTCTGGCTATCAAGGGATTTACCGTTGCTATTCTCGGGGGACTGGGCAATTCCATGGGCGCTGTTGCTGCGGGCATTCTGCTCGGAGTCATTGAGGCTTATTCCGTGGCAGTGGTACCGCTGGCCTTCCAGGATGCCATTGCCATTACCATTTTGCTGATCATCCTTTTTGTCCGGCCCCATGGTATATTCGGTTCCAGTGCCGCTGCCCGCCTGAAGGAGTTTTGAATATGGCTTTAACATCATCAAAATTCCTGCCGGTTGGCGGTCTGTTCGGGTTAGTAATCTGTGTCCAGATGCTGACGACGTTCACCGATACCCAGTTTTATCTCACCCAGTTGACCATGTCCGCCTATTATACCCTGGTGGTGATAGGGCTTGCCGTGGTCATGGGCTATGCCGGCCAGATATCCATTGGTCATGCCGGGTTTTTTGCCATCGGCGGTTATCTGTCGGCGGCCTTGACCACCCATAATCTTGTGGCACTACAGGAACATGCCGTGATCAAGCTGTTGAGTTCTTCTGGCATGTTGGTCTCTGGGCAGGATATCTATGGTGAGCAGCTGTTGGTCTTTGCTCCGTGGACGGCTTGTATCATTGCCGTGTTGGTGGCGGCGGTTATTGCCTTTGCCCTTGGCATTCCTGTGTTAAAATTGAAAGGGCATTACCTGGCCATGGCCACTCTAGGCTTCGGGATAATCATTTTTCGGATCGCTCTGGCCTCGGAATATTTTGGTGAGGCGGACGGTATTTCAGAGGTCCCTGGTTTTACATTGCTGCCGGCCATTGGCGCTCTAGGTCCGTTGAGTGTCAGCGGCGATTTTGGATTACGGGTGCAGAATTATTATGTTGCCTGGGCGATGCTCTGTGGCGGCCTGTGGCTGCTGCTTAACCTGATTGATTCCCGTGTCGGCAGGGCTCTGCGAGCCATTCATGGCTCCGAGGAAGCTGCTGAGGCAATTGGCGTTAATACGGCCCGATTTAAGTTACATGTCTTTGTTGTAAGTGCGGTCTATGCTGCTCTTGCCGGAGTGTTTTTAACCCATTATAACGGCGGCATTGGCCCTTCCGAGGCCTCTGTAATGAAATCTGTTCGCTATGTGGCCCTGGTGGCCGTGGGAGGTATGGCCAATATCTGGGGAACCCTGGTTATGGGATTTGTCTTAACCTTTCTTTCCCTGCGCGGCGTTTTCGGATCCTATGATGATGCGGTTTTTGGTGTTATACTTATCCTGGTGATGCTCTTTGCCCCGGAAGGTGTGTTGAGTATTCGTGGTCAAATGGTATGGGCCAGGTTCCGGAAAAGTAGCGGAGAAACGAATGTCGCTCGCTAACTTGTCGAATGACCAGGCAGTATAGATGCTTGAACTGAAATCAGTCCATAAGAATTTTGGTGGCCTGCAGGCGGTGGGCAACGTGAGTTTCGCTGTCACCAGCGGGTCCATTAAAGCCGTGATTGGACCTAATGGTGCCGGCAAGACCACACTGTTTAATTTGATCGCCGGTAACCTTGAGGTGTCGTCGGGTAGGGTTGTCTTTCAGGGAAAAGAAATTCAAGGCATGAAGCCCCATCAGGTAGCAGCCCTTGGCATGGCGCGTACCTTTCAGAACATTAAGCTTTTTCATGGTATGACGGCCCTGGAATCGGTGATGGTTGGACGCCATGTTTGCAGCCGGGCCGGATTCCTTGCCGGCATGTTCCATACCCCCGCCACCTGGAAGGAAGAACGGGCCATCCGGGAGAAGGCCATGGAGTTATTGGAGCTTCTGGAGATAGCAGAATTTGCCGATACCGAGGCCACAAGTCTTGCCTTTGGGCAGCAACGGGCTGTGGAAATGGCAAGGGCTCTTGCCATGGAGCCGAAACTGCTCTTGCTTGATGAACCGGCCGCCGGCTTGAATATCTACGAGACTGCAGAGGTTGCCCGGTTGATTACCCGTATTCGCGATATGGGGGTTACAGTGCTTCTGGTGGAACACGATATGTCGCTGGTCATGGATATTTCCGATGAGATTGTGGTGCTCAGCTTCGGGCAGAAGATAGCTGAAGATGTACCGACTGCCATTCAACAGAACCCGGAAGTCATCAAGATATATCTTGGCGAGGATGAGGAGGCTACGGCATAATCCATGTTGAAAGTTCGTAATCTGGACGCCGGTTATGGTAAGTTGAGGGTGTTGAAAAGCATTTCGCTGCATGTGGATGGCGGGGAAATAGTGACCATGATCGGTGCCAATGGTGCGGGTAAAACAACTCTGCTTAACACCATAATCGGGCTTGTCCGGGCCTCATCCGGGGAGATAGTTTTTCGTGATCAGGACTGTTTTCGCCTGTCGGCCAGGAAGGTTGTGGCCTCCGGCTGCGCTCTGGTACCGGAAGGGCGGCAGGTTTTTGCCACCATGACCGTTGAGGAAAATCTCATCCTTGGCGGCCATGTGCTGCAGAAGCAGAAGGGAAAACCGGCTGTCCTAAAGGAACTGGGGCATCAGTATGAACTTTTTCCGGTGCTGCGGGAGCGAAGGCAGCAGCTTGCCGGAACCTTATCCGGAGGTGAACAGCAGATGTTGGCCATGGGGCGGGCCCTGATGTCCAGACCACGGCTGGTCATGATGGACGAGCCGTCCACCGGTCTGGCACCCCTTGTCGTCCGCGATATTTTTCAGGTGATAAACCGGCTTCGAGAAGAAGGAAATACCGTGTTACTGGTGGAACAAAACGCCAGGGCCGCACTTGCCATCGCCGATCGCGGCTATGTGCTCGAAACCGGAAAGATTATTGTCCAGGGGCCGGCAGATGACCTGTTGGCGAACCGGGATGTGCAGCGAGCCTACCTGGGACGTGAAAAGATTGAGTAGGGTTTTAGAGGAGTAATTAGAGGGTTGCCCTCTTTTACTCCTCCGCCCTGACCCCTTATACCTAACCTCTACCCCCTAAAGAGACATGTATTGGGAACCGGAAAGAGAATGTATGTCCAGGGAAGACCTGGAGCAGCTACAACTGGAACGTTTGCAGTCCACCGTATACCGGGTGGGGACCCATGTTCCTTTTTATAAAAAAAAGTTTGAATCGCTCAAGCTGAACTTTGAGGAGCTGCGTTCACTCGATGACCTGCGACGACTTCCCTTGACCGTCAAGCAGGACCTGCGCGACAACTATCCGTACGGTCTCTTTGCGGTACCGTTGCGGGACGTGGTCCGGGTACATTCCTCCTCCGGAACCACCGGTCTCGCAACCGTGGTCGGCTATAGCCGCAATGATATTAAAAACTGGTCCAACCTTGTGGCCCGTATCCTGACCGCAGCCGGGGTCACCAAGGATGATGTCATCCAGATTGCCTTTGGTTATGGTTTATTTACCGGCGGTTTCGGTCTCCATTATGGAGCGGAACGATTGGGAGCATCTGTTATTCCCATTTCCGCCGGCAACACCAAAAGGCAGATTCAGATCATGCAGGATTTCAAGACCACGGCCCTGGTCTGCACCCCCTCTTATGCCCTGGTCATTGCCGACACCATGATGGAGATGGGGATCAATCCCAATGGGCTTTCCCTGCGGTGCGGCTTATTT
Organism: uncultured Desulfobulbaceae bacterium; assembly: GCA_945787305.1. GTDB lineage: Bacteria > Desulfobacterota > Desulfobulbia > Desulfobulbales > Desulfobulbaceae > DRLX01. The sequence goes on from CALZIH010000002.1 coordinate 22,892, forward strand.
GGCGCCGAGCCTTGGTCAGAAGCCATGCGTAAGGAAATAAACGAAAAACTCGGTATCGTTGCCACCGACAACTATGGACTTTCCGAGGTTATGGGGCCTGGGGTTGCCGGAGAGTGCCAGCAGTGTAGCGGCCTGCACATCAACGAGGATCATTTCCTGCTTGAAGTGATTGATCCGGAAACGCTGGAACCGGTCGCTCCCGGTGAGGTCGGTGAGCTTGTAATAACGACCTTGACCAAGGAAGCCTTTCCCATGATTCGCTACCGGACCCGTGATCTGACCAGGCTGATTACCGAGCCTTGCCCCTGCGGACGTACCTTGACCCGTATGGAGCGGGTGATGGGGCGCAGTGATGACATGCTGATCATTAAGGGCGTCAATGTCTTTCCTGTCCAGATTGAAAAGGTGCTTTTTGAAATAAAAGGAACGGAACCCCATTATCAGATCGTAATCGAACGGGAAAATCATTCCGACAAGGTAACGGTCCTGGTGGAGGTCACCGAGTCCATTTTCTTTGACCAGATGAAAAAACAACGCCGGATGGTGGACAATATCAAGCAGCGACTGGCCTCGGAACTCGGTATCGGCGTGCATGTCAAACTGGTGGAAGAGAAAACCCTGGAACGAACGGAAGGAAAAGCAAACCGGGTTATTGATAAACGTAAACTCTAGAGGTGTATGATGAATGCGCAACGTATTTTTATTGCTGTAATTGGTTTCTTCTTTCTGCTGTCTTCATCTCCTGTTCTCGTAAAAGCAAAGGATATGGGCGGTTGGCAGGAGGATGGTGAATATAACAACCTCTACCAGGCTTCTGAGCTGGATAAGTTGAAAGGAAATGTGCAGAAAGTAACCACTGTCGTTCCCATGGATGGCATGTCGCCTGGGGTGGCTGTGATCCTCAAGGATGGTGACGGAGACAAGATTATGATCCATATCGGTCCCAAGTGGTTTCTTGGCGATTCCATTGGCATTAAGCGCGGTGAAAAAGTCAAAGTCAAGGGATCCTGGGCAGAAATCGACGGCAAGGACGTGTTCATGGCCTCCAAAATAAAAAAAGGCGATTTTTTTGAACTCAAAGTTCGCCTGACCAAAAACGGAAAGCCCTTTTGGACCATGACCGAAGAGGAACTGGCAAAAGAACGGGCCTCAAAGTGAAATGATCCCTTGCATGAAAATTGAAACAAAAGTAAGCCTGTAACATCCCGTTATGAAAAAGAAATGTAGACGACCCGCAAGGGCAGGCTTAGCCTGCCTTTGTTCTTGCCCTTCTGAGTAAACCGTTCCCCTACTTTCAGTAAATTGCCAAATAGAGCCGTTAATCTGAGATGGCCTCTTGGCAACGTGTCCTCTACACTAATCCAGAGCTGATTGGCCCTGTTGCCACAGTCTTATGGCATATTACCCGTTGCAGTTTGGAGGTTGTAGGGCTCCTTGTACATGCGGGGAAAGATATATGGCGGCTGGCTGTCTTTAAGGGCAGACATAAGTGCTTGAATTGTTCCACTTTTCTGTTTATTTTTCTGCAACAGCTTGAAAATCTTGACAGAAATGCTGGATTGCGGCATGATACGTTATCTTTTTCGTCATACTTTCCGTCTACCGTTAACTTCGGTGACGGTCCGGCCATTTTATTTGACGATGTTTTATCCCGTATAAGGAGGATCCATGATGCAAGTGATCAAGTTCGTGCTGTTAAATCTATGTCTTGTCCTGATGACTGTAACCGTAAGCTATGCTGCGACCCCCGTTTCCATGGGAATCGTCACCGGCAGCACCAAAGGGACCTATTATCAGTTCGGTTTGAATCTTGCTCAGCTCGTGAAGACCAGTAACATAGACCTGAGGGTTTCACCGTCTAATGGTTCGGTGGAAAATATTTACGCTGTGTTCAAACGGCCTAACACCCAATTGGGCATCGTTCAGGCAGACGTTCTTGCCTTTGTCACCAGGGTGCAAACCGATCCGGTACTGAAGCAGATAGCCAAGAAAATCAAGATGGTGTTTCCGCTATACAATGAAGAAATTCATCTGGTGGGTGTCAACGGGTTGCAGAGTTTTGCTGACCTGCAGGGGAAACGGGTGGCTGTGGGTAAGGAAGGCAGCGGTACCTATTTAACCGCCCGACTCCTTTTTGAGATTTCAGGTATTAAGCCTTCGGCGTTGGTCACGATTGGTACAAATGATGCCCTGGAGCAATTGAAAGCAGGCAGCATTGATGCCATGTTTTATGTTGCGGGATACCCGGTAAAGTTGCTTGCCAGTGATATCACTGCTGAAAATAACCTGGTTTTGGTCCCTATACAGAATCAGGCTATAACTGAATTCTATCCTCAGACAACGATCCCTGCCGGCACCTATGGTTGGCAACAGAGTGATGTGGCCACGGTAGCTGTTAAAGCGGTGTTAGTCTCCTATAACTTCCGTAACGCCAATTGTGAAAATGTTGGTCGAGTCGGACAGCTTATCTATGAAAACATGGAGTGGCTGAAACAAAACGGTCATCCCAAATGGAACGTTGTTGATCTTAATTTTCCCCTGAAAGGCTGGCAACAGTATGACTGTGTTGGAAAAAAGCTTGCCAAAATACCAACTTTTACAAGGTCGCCTGAGGAAATCAACCCTGTACTTGAAGCAATCAAAGACGTGTTGCAGGAATAAACGGTATTGCGTTTCAGGACCGTTATACTGTCGGTACTCTAGCTGTTTGACGTGTTCCGATCGAATTTTCTGCTGTCCTGAGAGGACGCCAGGTGAACAGGAAGCCGCGCTTCATGTATCTTCAATTTTATCAACTCAAAAAGGCGCCTTTTAAGCCCTCTGCCGACCCCGATGTTTTATGGGCGGGTAAGAACTACCAAAAGTCCCTTGAAGCCCTGAGATACGGTCTTACCCACCATAGCGGGCTCAGCCTGTTCACCGGCAATCCGGGAAGCGGTAAGACCACGGTTATACATGCGGTATTGCGTTCACTGGAGCAAACCGTACTTGCCGCTGTCATTCCTGATTCCAGTCTGACCGTCCAGGAATTTTATGACTTGGTTGCTCATTCGTTCGCGCTTTCCGGGCAACTAGACAACCGTCTCTCGTTCCATGAACACATCCTCTCCCTGCTGCAGCAAGCCGCGAAGCAAAAGAAGCAGGTTCTCTTGGTTGTTGATGAAGCGCAACAGCTTTCGGCGGAGTTAATTGAAGAGATTGATGCGCTTGTTAATCTGCACCCGGAAGAATCCGGCGGCCTGAATATCTGTCTGATCGGACAGGTGGATAAGGCTTCTGGACTTGGTAGGCATGTCACTCAGGCCTTTGAGAATCATGTTATGGTCCGGTACCATCTTGGCCCCTTTACTGCAGAGGAAACAGAAGGGTATATTCGACTTCGTCTGCAGGTTGCCGGGGCTGATCGTGAGATTTTTAATGAAGGGGCTCTCCAGGCGGTGCATCGGTACTCCGAGGGATATCCGGGGCAGATCAATATCATCTGTGATCTAGCCTTGTTTTCCGGTTTTGCTGAAAAAAGTCCAGAGATAAATGCACAACTCATACGAGCATGTGCTGAAAAACTGCAATTCCCGACTGTCGGCGGAAAGAAAGATGCTCTGAAAAGTGAACCACCGGTCACGCCGATAACATCAACGCCCCGCAGCAAGTGGAGTAAGCTTGGTGATGCACAAAAAGAAGAGAAAGAAGGTGAGGTATCACCGACAGCGGGTACAATGGCGGTGCCGGAGAGCGGAAAGGGGAGTGAAGCTCAGCTGACGAAAACAACCAAGCGATCTTTTGTCATACCCACAGTGAGTCTGCTTGTGATCCTTACAGTTGCAGGCGGTGGTTATGTATTCTATACACAAAGAGGAGACGGTGGAGTATCCGTGGACACCCCCGTTACACCAACGCCGGTTGTTCAGGCAACCTCTGCTGACCCGCCGACCCCCTTGGAATCATCCTCCGTTCATGAGCAGACCGAGCATCATGCTTCCGATGCTTCAGATCGGGCTCAGGTAACTGCTAGTAATGAGCAGCCGGTAGAATCACCAACGGTAGGCAATCATGAATCGGAAAAAGCAGTGGTGCCCGTGATCAAGAAAGATACCCTTGATATCAAGGGTGATGAACGGGAGAACCTTACAGTTGAACAGCCCGTTCATAAAGGGCGACTGGAGGTAAAGGAGCTGCTGGTTGAGGAGAACGTTTCCTCGGCAATTGCTGTTGAGGCACCCCCCATTAAACCTGAGAAAAGAAAATCTGCTGTTACGGAATCTGCAAATTCGCTTGAGCAGCCCGTCAATGATGAACCAGTGAAGGCCTTTACTCTGCCGGAAAGCAATGCGGCGCAATCAGCCGCCATTGAGGAACAGGTCGTACAGGCTACGACTCTGGCTGAAGAACAGATCGCGCAATCCGGAGACGTTGCGATTGCAAGAAAACGTATCAACGATAGCCAGGAAGAGCATATTATTTCTATTCCCCCAGCCATTATCCAAGACAAGACCGCCGCCAACCAGCCTATGGCAGATGAAGGGCAGCAAGTGGCAGCGTCATCGGTTTTGGCAGATTTACCCATGACAGATTCCACGGACCTTGATTCAGTCCCAGGAGTGGGAAAAGGAACAGAAGGAGCCGAGGGGGGGGAGTCGAAGTTGACCGACTCCGTCCCGGCTGGTGGCCGGGAGAGCGAATCCGTTACCAATACGTTCGCTGTTAAAGATGAGCAAGAGGCGGTGGAATCTACACTACCAGCGGCGACATTGACAAAGGCAGGCGCGCCGGAGGCTGTTTTGGAAGCAGGTAGCCTGCAAGAGGGAGTCGTTGTTGTTGAGCCTTCTCTGACCGAGTCTTTCTCATCATCCAGTCAGGATAGCAGTGGCATTGCCGATACAAAGGTGATGCATGATGAGCAGCAATCGACAAGTGTCGCTGTTCCCGTGCAACCCAGAAAGGCCAAACTGCAAGAGTTTTTGGGGGGCGGCTCATTTGTTGAGCCAGCTGTCTCTGCTTCTGCAAAAAGAGAGAAGCAACAGACTCGAATCCAACCCGTCGGCTCCATTGTGCAGCAAGAAAAGGTAGACATCAGGCCAGAGATTGAACCTGCACCTGATCCCTCGGATGCAATTGACTGGGTGTTGAAACAAAGAGACAAACAAAACCTCAGTGCCCCATAGTTATGGACTCGTAAAAAGTTTAAAACGCATTTTGCACAGTACGTAAATGCAAAGAGTTATAACCTTTCCACCGTCGGTGGCGAGGCTTTTTGCGACACCTACAACAATGGTGGCCTCGCAACAAGCTTAAAACGGCCTTTGCACAGTAGGGAAATACAAAGTAGTTATAATCTTTCCGCCGTCGGTGGCGAGGCTTTTTGCGACACCGACAACAATGGTGGCCTCGCAATAAGTTTAAAACGGCCTTTGC
>CALZIH010000003.1:0-26948 GCA_945787305.1 uncultured Desulfobulbaceae bacterium
TTAAACCAACGTAACGGTCTAAAATCCAAAAAAAGAAGGGCTAATTAAACAATACTGGCCGCCCCTTATTCCCCTCAAGACAAGAGGGCCTGCAAACACATCCGTAGGCCAAAACCGTGCCAACACTCTATGTTATCATCCGACTAACGACCCAACAGCAGCGGTAACAAAACGGGAGCAACAGAGCCAGAACCCGAAGTACCTGAGCCCGAAGAGCCTAAATCCGAATATGAAATTGAATTAACTCGAGGACCGTAATGGGGCAGAGCCTTGCCGTATTCATAGGCACCAAGATCTGGAGCAGTACCAAGAAAATGGTCATTTATGTTGGCAAGTGGAAGGCCTGCGTTGACTGCATTGCACCCTTGACGCAAGGTTAAGTGCTGGAAAGGTACGGATGCAGGTGGAGGCGCCGGAACAGTAAACTTGGTGAAACAGGTATCCTTGTTTACACGAACGCCATGGGTCTGCAACCCTGTCGCTGCACTGAACTCAGCAAGATCATGGTACCTGTCCCCCCATTTAAAACCATAGGTATAATTTCCCCAGTCGAACCCGTCATAGTCCAGCTTGGTCCGCCAGTCTGCAACACCGCCATCACCATTTTCCCAGGCATACCAATCGGTAACCGAGATCCATAGATTATTGTACGAGTGGAAGGAAAGCAGGCGTGAGGAACCGGTTTTTTGTGCTCCCTGCCAACCGACAAAGGTATTATGCGCAATCAAAGCCCGATCAACATTACCACGCAATTTAATCCCGCTCTCAACCGGGGCTGCGACTTGATTAAACAAAATATACCAGGGCGCACTGTTCATGGGTTGAAAACTGATACCGTTATGATACGCCCCGGATATACGGTTTCCCCAAATTCGATTGTTAGCATAGCCGTAATCCGGTTCAATTCCATCATCACTGACATCAAAAATTTCGTTGCCGAAAATATCGCAATTTTGTCCAGGATAGGAGACACCGTCCGCGACTTTTGAAATGGAATTATGAGCAACCACATGGCCAGATGAATGGTTCAACTCAATCCCCTCACCACCATAGTCGCCACTTGCCGGCTCCACATCGCCGACAATAGTATTGTCGGCGATATACCAGTTACTACCGCCGTGATTCAGATACACACAGTAATGACATTCGGTAAACCTGTTTTTGGTAACAACCACCCCCCGGGGTGCAGAATAGGTTCGCAACCCATACTCGTTCCCCGTAACAAGCAAACCTTCAAGCCAGGTAAAATCTGCTGCAATCCGTAAAGTTTCAAAAACAGGCTCTTCACCGGGAGCAGCCTGCCAGACGATATACTTGTCTGCCGTACCCGACTTGCTCAGCTCCGTCTCGCCGGGATACAAGCCACTGTGGAGAAGGAATATATCCCCTGGTTTGGCCACTACCTGAGCCGCTTCGATACCATGAAAAGGGTCTGCCGCCGTTCCTCTGCCTCCTCCTGATCCGGGTACAACATGCAACCTTCTTCCTCCAGTCGGTTTAACCGGCAGAGGACGGGTCGCAATCTGCAAGATAAGGGTTTCGTTGCCATTGTCCGGATCACTAAATGTAAGCAGAACCTCAAACTCGGTGCCTGGCTCCAGAAAAAACAGTGATCCGGCCATCATGTTTGCACCATTAAAGTCCACCCGAAAGAGGGGAAGTCCATCTTTCCAATTTACGTCACCGACTCTTCGATACCCAACAGTACAGGTGGCATTATGGTTTTCATCTTGCGCTACGTCCCATTCAATGCCGATGGAATTATAGGTTGAATAACTGCGAGGCGAGTCAACGGGAAGGGCAAAAACGGAAGATACCTGCAGAACAAAAATGGTCAGCAGGCACAAGGTTGCCTGCATGATTTGATGGCGGTATTGCATATTCAGCTCCAAATGCGTGCAAAGAAAAATTAAAAAAAGTATGCAAAGAGCACGCCTGAGCCCAACAAAAGCAAACCGGAGGCGGAGTTAAAAACCCACCGATACTTTTACTGCCCCTGGAGCCGTCCAAATCCACCGCCACCGGGTGTTTCAATCCGTATACGCTCGCCTTTCTCGACCTTGACCTTATTTTTACCGCCAAGATTGAGCATCCTGCCATCATTGCGGATATACACATTTCGTCCTCGTTTACCCGGTGCACCTCCATCCATACCATAGGGAGCCAAAACCCTGCGCTCGGATAAAATGGCGACTTCCATGGGTTCCATAAACTCGATATCACGGACCAGGCCTTCTCCGCCATTATACCGGCCACGACCACCGGAATTATTTCGAAGAGAAAACTCATGTAACAAGACAGGGTAACGTCGTTCCAGGATCTCCGGATCGGTAATCCGAGTATTTGTCATGTGGGTGTGGACACCGGATTGCCCATGCCAGTCCGGCCCGGCCCCCGCCCCCCCGCCAATGGTCTCGTAATATCCAAATTGTTCATTGCCAAAGGTCAGATTGTTCATGCACCCCTGGGATGCGGCGGCCACCCCGAAAGCCTTGAGAATTACATCTACCAGTCGTTGCGAGGTCAACACATTGCCTCCGACAACCGCTGCATCCGGTGAAGGATTGAGCAGGCTCCCGCGCGGTAGTCTAATATCCACCGGCAAAAGACAGCCATGGTTTAGAGGGATGTCTTTGTCAAGCAGGCAGCGCAGACAATACAAAACAGCGGAGCTGGTCACGGCAACCGGTGCATTCAGGTTGCCCCATGTCTGTAAACCGGTACCGGCGAAATCAAAAACCGCACTGCCGTCACCTTCGTCTATGGTTAACTGCAAAACAATCTGACTGCCGTCATCAAGAGCGTCCACGGCGGTAATGGGGTTGCCACCGCAGTTTTTCTCCCTGGCAAGTAAGATGAGGCTTTCTCGGACAGCCTCTTCAGCCGCATGCTGGACATGCCCCATGTATGCATGCACCACATCCAGACCATAGCCGTCAACCATCTCTTCTATTAAATCGATACCTTTCTGATTGGCGGCAACCTGGGCTTTGAGGTCAGACAGAGTATCCCCCAGGCTTCTGCTGTCTTTGAAGAGTTCTGCAATCTCTCTTTCCCTGAATCGGCCTTGCTCAACAAGCCTGAAACTGATAATGGCCGTTCCCTCATCGCTGAGTTGCTTTGAATCAGGGGGCATGGAACCAGGCGTCATGCCACCGATATCGGCATGGTGGCCACGACTGGCAACAAAAAATATCACTTCCGCCCCCTTAAAAACAGGCGTGATCACGGTCACATCAGGTAAATGACTGCCTCCAGCTTCGGGATGATTGGAAAGTAGGACATCACCTGGTTGCATTGCAGGATTGCGCCGAATCTGCTCGCGGACAGCCTCGCTCATGGCTCCAAGGTGCACCGGTACATGGGGGGCATTGGCAACAAGGTTGCCTGAGGCATCAAAAAGAGCACAGGAAAAATCCAATCGCTCTTTAATATTTGTTGAAATCGCGGTCTTTTGCAGCATCCTCCCCATCTGCTCTGCAATGGACATAAAAAGATTGCTGAAAATAGAAAGTTGCACGGGATTGACCTGACGGCCTGTTGCAGGTGGCCGGATATCTTCAACATGGATTTCAACATCGCCGGCCGGGGTTGCCATCGCTCTGCATCCCGGTTCAATCACAACCGTCGAGGTACCCTGAAGCAGTATCGCCGGACCAGTTATGGCCTGACCAGTTGGAATGTCCTCAAACTGGTACAGGCCTGTTTCCAACCAGCCGGCATCAAAATAACAGGATAGCCTTTTTATCGGGACAAGGTGAATTTCCTCCGGGCTCGTTTTCCCTTCAACAGGGGCCGCTTCACGGGCCACTGACCGCACCCTGAGGTCATCGACAAACAACTTGCGACCCGGCAACTCAAATCCAAATTCACGTTGATACGTCCTGCAAAAAGCGGCTGCGAAATCCCCATCTGCAGGTTCTTGTATCATAAGTGCGGTATCTGTACCCTGATAGCGGAGATTGAGTAATCTGTGACTTTCAATGAGGTGATAGGCAATCCCCTGATCCAAGAGTTCCCGCTCTGATTCATGTTGCAGTCGAACAAGTGTTGTTCTGATTTCTGGCAATGTCTCCTCACCGTATTCAAATGAAGCCGCTTGTTGCCGTTCTGAAACGGTGTCGGCAAGGCCTAAGCCGTAGGCTGAGAGAATGCCGGCAAAGCGATGAATGAAAATTCTCCGCATACCCAAGCTGCGGGCGATGGCACAGGCATGTTGCCCACCGGCACCACCAAAGGTTGCCAGCACATGCTCTTTTATGTCAAAGCCGCGCATTACCGACACCTCCTTAATAGGTCGAACCATTTGCTCGTTCGCTACCTGGATAAATCCAAGGGCTACTTTTTCAAGGCTTAAGGGGGGAAGGTTCTTTCGGCTGGAGTTTGCATTTATTGTATTGGTCAGCTGTTGCATTGCATCGCGTGCGCAGGCAAGGTCCAGAGGCTGATCCTCATCCGGCCCAAATATTTTCGGAAAATATTCCGGCTGCAGACGACCGAGGACCAGATTGGCATCAGTAAGAGCGAGGTAACCGTCTTTTCGGTAACACACAGGTCCGGGATGCGCGCCCGCAGATTCCGGTCCAACCTGAAACATTCCATTCTCAAAAAACAAGCGGCTACCACCACCGGCTGCCACAGTTCTAATATCAAGCTGCGGAGCCTGGATACGTACACCTGCGGTCTGATTTTCAAAACAGAGATCGTATTGCCCACCATAACGGGAAATATCTGTTGAGGTCCCCCCCATATCAAAACCTATTACCGGTTTTCCAGTTATCTGGTTATAGGTGGTCATGGCATAGCCAACCACACCACCGGCAGGTCCGGAAAGGATGGAACGGCTGCCGCTGAAATCACCTGCCTGCGTCAAACCACCATCGGATTGCATGAACTGTAAGCGGGTATTTTTAAGCCTCCCGACAAAACCTTTTTTGAAACTTTGGATATAGTTTTGAATATGTGGAGTCAGATAGCTGTCCACCAGGGTCGTATCGCCACGGGGAACAAGTCGCACCATAGGCATGACTTGGGAGGAGAGCGAAACCTGGGAAAATCCGATTTCAACGGCCAACTGTTTGACGATATTCTCGTGTTGCGGGCAGGCATAGGCATGCATGAACACCACAGCCAGGCTGGTAATACCTGCGGACAGAATCTCTTTGAGTTGTTCAGCAAGCAGGTCGTAATCCGGCTTTGCCAGAACAAGAAAACGCTCGCCGGTCACACCGGTAAGAATTTCCCCGGCGGGATGTTCACCTTTGCGTAACAATCGGACCCGTTCATCAACCTCCACAACCTGTTCATAGAGGAGCTCGGGTTTACAAATTTTCAAGTCAAACAGTTGCGGCCTGCTTTGATCGCCTATCTGGAGGATATCGCCGAACCCGCGGCTCACGATTAAGGCACAACGAGCACCCTTTCGTTCAAGCAAGGCATTGGTGGCAACTGTTGTTCCCATCCGAATCCATTCGATACAAGCGGGGTCAATCGTATCGCCACGAACGGCCTGCGGTGCGTATTGCAGCAACACCCTGCGGATGCCCTCTCTGGGGGCATCATCATAATTAGCCGGGTCCTCGGAAAGGAGCTTGACCACAGCATATCCCGGCTTTCCCGGTACCTCGGCATACACATCGGTAAAGGTACCGCCCCGGTCAATGGAAAAACGAAATTTAGGAAATGAGCTCATTGTATTGACCACAAAATGTATAACCAGATATCCAGTGATAAAAATAGAAAAGTTGTAAACTCCGCAGGGTTTAACTCAGAAACAATTTGGCTCTGTCGGACTGAGGATTTGAGAAAAAAGATACCCGCTCATTTTCCTCTATGATTTTAAAGCTATCCATAGAGGCGCCCAGATCGACCACGGTCTTGACAATTCACAAGGCTGCTAATTCTGAAGGACTCGTAAAAAGTCAAAAACGCTGTTTACACTGTACGGAATTACAACGAGTTATAACCTTTCCGCCGTCGGTGGCGAGGCTTTTTACCACACCGACAATTCTGGATCCACAGTGATTCCACAACGAAAATTAACCCCACGTAAGGCTGGAAGCTCCCACTGCAGGGGGGATGAAACCAATAGCAAAATAGACAAGAGCAGAAAGAGAAACAAGCAGGCCGAGCGAGGTCAACAGAACCGGGAAGAGCAATGCCCGATGATGCGCTGTGTTCCACTTGGCAGTTTTTGAATAGGTTTTTCTATCGGCAATGGCTGGGTTATCGTAAGGGCGGTGCATACTGGATGCCGCCATTACTCCACAAGGCGTTTAAACCACGCTTAATTTTTAAGGGTGAGCCCATCCCGACATTACGTTCAAAGGATTCACTGTAATTGCCCACCTGTTTGACGATCTGATAGGCCCAATCGTCGGCAAGGCCAAGGCTCTTGCCTTTAATCCCTTCCAGGCCAAGAAGACGCCTGATTCCTGGATTGTTAGAGCTTTTCATGTCATCAATATTTTTGGAGGTCACACCAAGGTCTTCGGCATTCACCATCGCATAAAAAGACCAACGAACGATATTAAACCAGCCGTCATCCCCTTGACGCACGACCGGGCCCAAGGGTTCTTTGGAAATGACTTCCGGTAACAACACTGCATCACCCGGATTGGCGAGGTGGGTCCGCAAACCGTAAAGCTGTGACAGATCAGAAGTCAGAACGTCACACCTTCCAGCCTCAAATCCCTTAATAGTCTGATCATGGGTATCGAAAACAACCGGCTCATATTTCATTTTATTCTGGGTGAAGTAATCGGCAAGGTTGAGCTCGGTGGTCGTTCCCGCCAGGATGCAGATCGCTGCTCCGTCAAGTTCTTTTGCACTTTTCAGCCCAAGCTTCCTGGAGACCATAAACCCCTGACCGTCATAATAGTTTATACCGGCAAAATTCAAGCCCAGCGAAGTATCACGAACAAGGGTCCAGGAGGTACCCCGCACCAGGAGATCAATCTCGCCGGACTGCAGAGCTGTGAAACGCTCTTTGGCGTTCAGAGGTATGTATTTAACCTTGCCGGCGTTACCGAGAACTGCAGCGGCCACAGCCTTGCAGCCATCGACATCCAATCCTTTCCAATTGCCTTTTTCATCGGTTGCCGAAAAACCGGGCAGGCCGGTAGAAACACCACATTGAAGGACACCTCGCCTCTGCACTTCATCAAGGGTGGAAGCAAAAGCCAAAGTGGCTGAATTGATAAAAAAAAAGGCAACCATGACAAAGAAAAGCTTCTTCATTGGTTCTCCTTATACAAAATTACTTTATTTCGGCAGGTTACAAGAAAAAATAATGGTAGTTTCTATTGGCTGAAGTATACTAACAAAATAAAAGGAAAAGTCTACTTCGTTTTCATGTAACCGAGCTAGACCTCTTACCCAGTATAAGCTGTTTCCATAAGAAAATGTGGATCCGAGGCATTTAGCAGGAATGAGTAAACAAGAACATAGCACAAATCCTGTCATTCTCATTGCCGATGATAACCAGGTGATCATCCAGTTACTTGGCGAGTTGCTCACCCAAGAAGGGTACCAGGTGGCTGAAGTCCATGACGGTAAGACCGTACTCGAGATGCTCCCTTCGATCGAACCAGATCTCATCCTGCTTGATGTCGACATGCCAGGGTTATCGGGTTTTGAGGTCTGTCGACAGCTGAAGCAAGACCCCCGCTCAGCCGACATTCCGGTTCTCTTTGTCACCTCCCGTAATGATAAAAAAGACATCCTGGCCGGGTTTGCTGCAGGGGGGCAGGATTATGTCATCAAGCCCTCTACCAGGGCCGAATTGTTGGCCAGGGTCCGGACCCACCTGGCCTTGCGCCTTGCCCAGCAAAAGCTTAAGGCCAGCGAGGCCAGGTACCGCGAACTCTCCATTCGCGACGACCTGACCGGTTTCTACAATACCCGCTACCTCTACCAGACCCTGCAAGGACAACTGGACATGCACCGCAACATGCCCTTGTCTGTCATATTTATGGATATCGACAATTTTAAATACATAGTCGACACCTATGGTCACCTCAATGGCTCCCGAACGATTGCGGAACTGGCCGATGTCGTCTTGGGCGTCCTTCCGGATGGTTGTTACGGCGTCAGTTATGGCGGTGACGAATTTGTCATCGTTCTCGCCGGCCATGATCACCAACAAGGACTCCGGGTAGCGGAAGTGATTCGTGCTGCTATTGAAAAAACCAGTTTTCTCAACAACATGGATCTTTCCGTACATATAACGATTAGTTGCGGGGTCGCCACCTTTCCTCATGATGCTCAAAACTTGACCGAGCTTCTCGCTTGTGCCGATCATGCCTTGTTTGCTGTCAAAAAACAGGGAAAGAATGCCGTCGGCAGCTTTTCATAACTATGCCCTCTTCCACCCCACCAACCAGCCGACTCCTGGCATTGGAGATTCTTTGCCGCTGGACAGGCTCACGCACGCCAATCAATAATATTTTCGATTCAGTTACCGCCAACACAGGCGTTGCACACAGAGATCTCCAGTTGACGGGTGCCCTTGTCTTTGGCGTTCTGCGTCAACAGCAATACTTGGATTTCATCCTGGGAACATTTGCCAAACACCCCTTGAACAAGATGAAGGCTCGAACGCTTTTTGCCCTGAGGATCGGACTTCTTCAACTCCTCGTACTTGATCGTATCCCTCAGTCAGCGGCAGTCAACGAAACGGTCAAGGCCTTTAAGGTTGATCGGCAACCCAAATGGATGGTTAATTTTGTCAATGGAGTCCTGCGTAATGCTGCCCGCAACAAACAAAACCTGCCGAGTCCTTCCGAAGCCGCCATCAACGGACAACCAATACTTAATCATCCGGAATGGCTTGTCAACAGGTGGCGACACCGCTTTGGCAGCGAGAAAGCCATTGCTATCTGCCAACTCAATAATCAACAGCCCGCTCTCACGTTACGGACCAACACTGTCCGTATCAGCAGGGAGAACTTATTAACGTTACTCAAAGAAAAATCGCACAAGGTCAAACCGGGAGTTTTTTCTCCAGAGGCTTTGAGCCTCCCGATAGCAAGTGGCAACATCGCCGCGTTACCAGGGTATGAGGAGGGGTACTTTCAGGTCCAGGATGAAGCGGCACAGCTGGCCTCTCACCTTATGCCACTCAAAAACAAAGGAACGTACCTGGACGCCTGCGCAGGCCTTGGCGGGAAGACAAGCCACCTGGTCAGCCTGGCCCCAAAGAATGCACAGATCACGGCTATAGAACCAGAAAAAAGAAGGTATCAATTCTTAGGGGAAAATCTACGACGGCTGAAAATGGACCAGGTTACCGTGTTTAACAAGAAGCTAGAAAAATTTGCCGAAAATACAACAAAACGCTTTGATGCTATCCTGCTTGATGCCCCTTGCTCCGGGACCGGTGTAATACGACGTCAACCGGATATCCGCTGGAACCGCCTTGCAAACGACCTACCTGCGTTTCAGCAACAGCAATTGCACCTCCTCGATACATCGGCTTCTCTATTGAAGGAAGAAGGTGTCTTGGTTTATGCAACCTGCTCCATGGAACCGGAGGAAAATGAAGAGGTTATTGCCGCTTTTCTTAAGAAGCGCCCGGAATTCTCACCTGACAACGCACAAAAATATCTACCTGCTGAAGCAGTTCATCTTGTGGACGGGGACGGATATTTTCACCCAACACCCTGTGATGGTCTGGACGGCTTCTTTGCTGCCCGTTTAAGCCGAAAGAAGAATTAGATAGCACCCCTAATAAGATTGCATTATCGCGTTAGTAGGGAATTGCCAGAATCTGCCGCGGGGAAAAGTCTTTGCAGAATACCATATGCCTGTGGTCGCTCGACAGTCGGTCTATGCTTACCAACTGCCAAAAATCGCTTAAAAAAGGACAAAATAGGCGGCTAATGTCCATACATGACCTCGACAAACAGGGGTTGCGTGCAATTCAGTCTTCCTCGACCTTGCAGGCATCTTCATCACAAACGGCTTCACAGGTATGACAGCCGTGACATTCATCCGGATCGACCGGCACTGCTTTTCCATCTACCAGTTCATAAACTTCACCGGGACAGGAGTCGACGCATTCGCCACAACCTGTACACTTTTCTTTATCCACCGTCACCTTCCACATGCTATCACTTCTACCCCCATGTAGCTGTTATCCTTCCCGCACAAGTCGAATATCCCAAGCCTCTGGTCGGTTATCATTTGAAGGGTTCTCCACGATCCGAAACTCAAAAATACGGTAACCATCCTGAAAATAATGATCACTGTCCAAGGTCGATTTGGAAAGATGAAAAAAAACGGTTTCAGCTGCAATACCATTACTTGTCATCCTGTAGAAACGAAAGAATCCAAACCCCCTGTCGGGATTAAAATTTATGACCGTCCCGCGTTGCCATTGCTCATCAATCTGGTGGCCGTTGGCGAAAATAGGCAGCAACCCTGGAATGAGAAAACCTGAAATGTAGGCATCAGCGGTTTCCCGCAGTTCGTGGCTCACATTATGAAACCCAATCACTTCTACTCTGCATCCCTTGTTCTGCAGAGCGGTCACCAAACGGATAAAATCACCATCGCCGGTCAACAGAATTACCCGATCGAGGTTTCGAGCCTGGAGCAGGGCATCAATGGCCAAATCCATATCGGCGTTGGCCTTGGTGGTTACATTGCCATCTTCATCCTGATACCGTCGCACATATTTTTTTATTATCTTAAAACCGCATTGCCGGAGAATATTGTGGTAGGCATACACTTTCTGCCGATAATCGGGATCGGCCTTGGTCCGTTCCCGGTCCTCTGCCAGGTAACAGTTGGCTCGCAGCATGGTTGATTGGCCGGTATTCGCCAGGTCAACCAATACATCGTAACGCATACCGTAGCCGCCGCTCATCTTAATATTTTCTGCGTCAACATATACGCCGGTTTTCAACATAGGCAGGCTTTCTATAGGTAATTCAACTTGGATTTTGTCCCTCTGGGCAAGGCGTTACTATTCCCACTCAATGGTGGCCGGCGGTTTGGAGGAAATATCGTACACCACCCTGTTAACCCCACGTACCTCATTAATAATGCGGTTAGAAATTCGTCCGAGTAAATCGTAGGGTAATTTGGACCAGTCTGCGGTCATGGCATCTCTGCTGTCCACTGATCTCAGGGCAAGCACATGTTCATAGGTCCGACCGTCGCCCATGACACCAACTGTCTGAATGGGAAGCAGCACGGCAAAAGATTGCCACACTTTTCGGTACCAGCCGGAATCTTTCATTTCCTCCAACACAATTACATCCGATTGACGGAGGATATTGAGCCGCTCAGCCGTAACTTCGCCCATGATCCGAATACCAAGACCCGGACCAGGGAAGGGTTGCCTGAAAATGGCTTCCTCGGGCATGCCGAGTTCCAGGCCCAGCTCCCGAACCTCGTCCTTGAACAACTCACGCAACGGTTCTATCAGCTCAAGTTGCATCCGTTCCGGCAGGCCACCGACATTATGGTGGGATTTGATAGGCGCCTTTCCTCGAAAAACCACGGACTCAATAACATCAGGATAGAGTGTACCCTGGGCTAGATATTTCACCGAACCGAGCTTATTTGCTTCTTCTTCAAAAATCTTGATGAATCCGTAGCCGATTCGTTTACGTTTTTCCTCGGGGTCCTCAATGCCGGCAAGTTCATCAAGAAAATGATCGGCCGCATCAATATCGATGACATGCAAATCCGTTTTCTCGCGAAAAAAGCGGAGTACACTTTCCGACTCGCCGGTACGCATAAGGCCGTTGTTCACATAAATGCAGGTCAATTGGTCGCCGATAGCCTTATGAACCAGGGCCGCTGTTACCGAAGAATCCACCCCGCCTGACAATGCACAGAGCACCTTACCATCGCCCACCTTGGCCTTGATTTCGGCCACTGTTGAATCGATAAACGAATGCATGGTCCAGTTCGGATTGCAACCACAGAGACCAAAAATAAAATTACGCAGTACATCATTACCGATCAAGGTATGGGCGACCTCCGGATGAAACTGAACGGCAACAAACGGCTTTTGCTCATGGCGGAGGGCGGCAAAAGGAGAGTGTCCACTAGTGGCGGTGGCAACAAAACCGGGAGCGACCTCCTCGATACGGTCACCATGACTCATCCAAACCTGGTAATGACTGGGTGCGGTTTCCATTCCGGCAAAAAGGCCGGCCGTGTACTCTATGTTGAGCTCTGCCTTGCCGAATTCACGTTTTTCCGCATTTTCGACCCGCCCGCCCAGTTGCTGTATCATCAGTTGGGCACCATAGCAAATCCCGAGGACCGGTACGCCGAGCTCAAAAAGACCAGGGTCGGAAATGGGCGCGTCCTCGTCATAGACGCTCGCGGGACCTCCTGAGAGGACAATACCCGTAGGACGCATAGCCTTGAGCTTTTCCAGCTCCAGGGTATATGGATGAATCTCCGAGTATACCTTCTGCTCACGTATTCGTCGGGCAATGAGCTGGGTCGTCTGGGAACCGAAATCAAGGATAATAATTTTTTCGTTATGTAAAGACATGGGATTTAAACAGTTTGAGGTTTTATATAAAATGAGGAATATATATGAGTGCCATTGGCTCAAGCCAACAGCTACTGCCGTTACAGGCTTTCCGTACGGTAGTTGGGTGCCTCCCTGGTAATGATAACATCGTGAACGTGAGATTCCCGCAAGCCAGCTGGTGAAATACGGACAAACCTGGCACGTTTGTGCAACTCGTCTATGGTCGCGGCACCGGTATACCCCATCCCGGAACGTAAACCGCCAAGCAGCTGATAAATCATTTCAGAAATCGGGCCCCGATACGGAACCTTACCTTCAATACCTTCCGGCACCAGCTTGGACGTTTCGCTCTCATCTTTCTGAAAATAACGGTCACTGGAGCCTTTCTTCATGGCACCAAGAGAACCCATGCCCCGATATCCTTTATATTTACGCCCCTGGTAAAGAAAACTCTCGCCCGGAGTCTCATCTGTACCTGCAAACAATGAGCCGATCATTACAGCATGGGCGCCTATACCGATGGCCTTACAGAGGTCGCCGGAAAATTTGATCCCACCATCGGCAATGATCGGGATTCCCGATTTTTTCGCCTCGTCAGTGCACTCTTTCAATGCGGTAAGCTGAGGTACCCCAACACCTGCCACAATACGGGTAGTACAGATAGAACCGGGGCCAACCCCTACCTTGACGGCATCCGCCCCGGCCTTGATCAGGGCGGCTGTCCCTTCGCTGGTGGCCACATTGCCGGCAATCACAGGCAAATCGGGAAATGTAGATTTCAATGCACCGACAGCTTTCAAAATACCAGCTGAATGACCATGGGCCGAATCGAGAACCACCACATCCACTCTGGCCTTGATAAGTTGCTCCGCACGTGCTTCCATCTCCGGGCCAACTCCAAGAGCTGCGCCTACGAGCAAGCGGCCTACATCATCCTTTGCCGCTAAGGGATATTTTTTTATCTTCTCAATATCTTTGATCGTGATCAATCCTTTCAGGTTGCCTGTACCGTCCACCACTAACAACTTTTCTATTCGGTGCTCATGCAGGAGTGCCTTGCAATGCTCGAGATCGATTCCCTCGGGGACAGTCACCAGGTTCTTGCTGGTCATCACATCATTAACGTGCAGGCCGTCGTCGGAGACAAAGCGCAAGTCACGATTTGTCACAATGCCAACCAGCTTATCACCCCGTAAAACAGGCAGACCGGAAATCTTGTAATTTTTCATGATTGCCTGGACTTCGCGAACACTCTGTTCTTCCGTCACGGTAACCGGATCAATGATCATGCCGGACTCGGATTTCTTAACCCGCTCAACTTCAAGGGCCTGGCTTTCAATACTCATATTCTTATGAATGATCCCTACCCCGCCTTCTCTGGCCATGGCAATAGCTGTTCGGTGTTCGGTTACCGTGTCCATAGCTGCACTGACCAGAGGGGCATTTAATCGAATGGAGCGTGTCAGATGGGTAGCCAACGAGACTTCGGAAGGTAAAACCTCGGAGGCTGAGGGGACGAGGAGGACATCATCAAAAGTATAAGCAGGCGGAATTTCCTGGGAAAACATCAAGCTCTCCTTAGTAAACTTGTTTAATAATAATTATTAAGTTGCAGTGTAGCACGTTCATAAAAAAAATGAAATACTATGCAGGGGTAAAAACAGGACATAGGGGCCATGTTGTTTTATAAATAAGCCAGCAATAATGCTGGGCGTGTGGCAATTCAGATTGGAGCGATTAATCCTTAAAAAATTTCCCTGGCTTTTCTCATGTGATCTTGCTTTATTGTCGAGCTTGTAAAGATGTATTGCTGAAAAAATAACTCTCAATACCTCAAGCATCATAGCAGGAAAAAGATCCTTCATGGCAAAACTTATCGAAATAAACCCCATTAACCCACAACCTCGTCTCATCAGCCAAGCGGTTGCAGTGCTGAAAAAAGGCGGTGTCATTGCCTACCCCACAGATACCATGTACGGTATTGGTTGCGATATCTTTTCGCAAAAAGCGGTAAAGAGAGTCCACCAGATAAAAAATCGGCCTAAACAAAAGCCATTTTCCTTTATGTGTTCATGCCTAAAAAACATTAGTGAATACAGCCATGTCAGCAACACAGCTTATCGGCTCATGCGGAAAAATCTTCCAGGTCCTTACACCTTTGTCCTGCCGGGAACCAAGCTGGTCCCTAAAATCATGCTGACCAAACAAAAAACCGTGGGAATCAGGGTGCCGGACCACCCTATATGCCTTGCCATCATTGAGGAACTCGGCAATCCGGTGCTCAACACCAGCGCAATACCCGAAGGTCATGATGAACCGGTACTTGACGGTTTTGATGTCGCAGAACTCTTCGGCAACAGAATTGACCTGATTTTTGATGGCGGCTCAGTTTACCCAAATCCGTCAACAATTATCTCTCTTCTGCATGATCAACCGGAGGTTCTGCGTGAAGGGAAGGGTGACCCCGCCCTTTTTTAGCATCTGGCCCTGCCAGCATTTCTCTAACACATTCTTTCTGGGAAGCCCCTGACGAACGGGAACCTAATGAAAGAAAAAAGGCCGGTGTCTACTCAACTTCGACACCGACCTTCCCATTTCCTGTATTTGCTGGACCTACTCCTCGATCAACACTTCCTTGAGGGATTTACTCATTGTAAAATGTAAGGTTTTCCGCTCAGGAATATCCATCATTTTTCCGGTTTTTGGATTCTTGGTTGTTCGCGGCTTCCTTGTTCGAACAGAAAAACTGCCGAAACCACGAATTTCAACTCGCCGATCCTCTACCAGGGCCTGTGATATCTCTTCAAGTACGATGTCAACAGCCTGGGCAACATCCTGTGTATAGTAGTCACCAAGTTGCTCTGCAACTTCATTGACCAGTTCACGCTTAAGCATGGTCAGATCCTTATTCCTTTTGTCGCGGTGGCCTCTCCGATCGGGCCGTCAACACCACTGCGAACAGGGAGAATATAAAAAGGCACCTTCGCAAGAAGGCACCTTTAACAGTTCGACAGATGTAAAAAAACGAGCCTATTGCTTGTTCTCTTCCTCACCATCACCTTCGCTGCTGGCTGCAGCCTTGAGCAGATCACCAAAGGTAGATGGACCGCTGCTCTGAATCGAAGCCTGTTGCTTCTGAGCTGTTTCGGCCGGAGCTGCCGTGTCGTCTTCGCCGCCCTCTTCAAGAGCCTTTAATGACAGACCGATCTTACGATCATCGGCGGATACATTGATGACCATGGCCTTCAATGTGTCGCCCACATTGAACATGCCGACCGGAGTTTTTACTTTTTCTTTGCTTATCTCAGAAACATGGACAAGACCTTCAATCCCTTCTTCCAGCTGCACAAAGACACCGAAATCGGTCACGTTGGTAATGTTTCCTTCCACCATGGTTCCTGTCGGATAATTATTTGCAGCCGCTTGCCATGGGTCCGGCTCAAGCTGTTTAACCCCGAGAGAAAACCTTTCATTTTCTTTGTCTATTTTCAAGACAACGGCCTGAATCGTCTCACCTTTGGCATATTTTTCCGACGGATGTTTAATCCGTTCGGTCCAGGAGAGGTCAGAGACATGAATCAATCCGTCAATTCCCTCTTCAATACCTATAAAGACACCGAAGTCAGTAATATTTTTGATTTTACCCTCAATTACAGCGCCAATGGGATACGTTTCTTCAACCACATCCCAAGGGTTGGGCAGTAATTGCTTCATGCCCAGAGAAATCCGCTTGGTTTCCGCTTCAACCTTAAGGACCTGAACCTCGATTACCTCACCAACGGATACCAATTTTGACGGGTGCTTTGGCTTTTTCGACCAACTCATCTCTGAAATGTGGACCAGCCCCTCTACGCCCTCTTCCAACTCAACAAAGACACCGTAATCGGTAATGGAAACCACATTGCCTGAAACTCGTGATCCGGCAGCATATTCCTCGGGAACTCTTTCCCAGGGATCCGATTTCAACTGTTTGACACCCAGGGATACCCTATCGGAATCTTTATCGTATTTGAGGATCTTGACCTCAATTTCCTCACCAACAGTGTACAGTTTGGAAGGATGGGAAACCCGGCCCCAGGAAAGGTCGGTAATATGACAAAGGCCGTCCATGCCGCCCAGGTCGATAAACAGACCGTAATCGGTAATATTTGTGATGGCACCGCGGATTGTCTGCCCTTCTTCCAAGGTGGAACGCATCTGCTCGCGCAGTTTGGCTCGCTGTTCTTCAAGGATTGCGCGCCGGGAAACAACAACGTTATTCCGCTTACGGTTGAACTTGAGAATTTTGAACTCAAAGCTCTCGCCAATCAAGGCGTCAAGATCTTTCACCGGCCGCAGATCAATCTGCGAGTACGGCAAGAATGCTGGTACCCCGATATCAACGGACATGCCGCCCTTCACCCTGCTCTCAATACGACCTTCAATGGTACCGTCTTCTTCCTGTATTTTTGCTATCTGTTCCCAGACTTTAATGGCTATGGCTTTTTCACGGGAGAGGAGTAGCCCTCCCTCTTCTTTCCGTTTTTCAATGAAGACTTCAAACTCATCGCCGACTCCGATTTCTCGATCGGGGTCCTCATGGCGAAACTCCGAAAGCGGGATATAGCTCTCTGCTTTATCCCCTACATCGATCAACACTGCATCTCCGGCCAGATCCACCACTCTACCGGTGGCCACCTCACCTACATTGATGACCGTATTATTTTCTTCCTGTTCAAAAAGTTCTGCAAAGCTGATGTCTTCGCTGATGTCTTCTGCCGCTGCCATAGCGGGTTGCATTCCATTATCAGTCATGGGTTGTCGTTCCTCTTGAGCCGGCTTTCTGCCGACCGCTTGTTATTACACATAAAAGGTTAAATGTCCCTCAGCCCCCTACGGACTGAGGTATAGCTCGTACCATTTACCAAATAGTTTTTCTAAAAACAACTGTTTCTTCCTGAAAAACTGTCTTTTTTTTCCCGGCATCTCGTATCTCCAGTTCTTAATGATTACTAAAAATCACCGTTTTCCATACGTAGCAAGCTCTTCGAGGATCGGGCCGAATAATTCTTCATAGGCTGGAATGGCTTTACGCAAAATAACATCAAAATATTGCAACTCTTTTTCGCCAACAACCAAATTGGAACTTACAGCCAGGGCTTCAAGGTCATACAGTGTCTGTGCGTTCGGCCCAATAATGATATAAAAAATGTAGCGCCTTCGATCCATGGACATCTTGCGCATGTATTCATGAAAAGTCGATTTTTCAAGTCCTTGTTCCAGCTCACTGTGCAAAACAACGCATGAAAAACTGACAAACTGCATCCGCTCTATTGCTTCTTCCGGGGTGTCGACAGCCACAACCTGATACCCCACCGTTTTCATTGCCTCAACCACTCCCTCACGCTGGGGGGAATCAGCAAAGAGCACCAAAGCCATAGGAACATCTTCAACCTTCTCTTCCCCATCGAAACGCCCGGTTTTCAACCACTCAAGCTCAGGCGGATCCGGCGGATGCGGTTCATTGTCCGGATTGGGTTTCCGTACAACGGCATCCAGCTTGACGGCAGCTTGGCAATGGGGACATTTGATCGTCAGCTTTTTCCCAGGTGCAAGTTCTTCCAAGGCCTTGGATATTTTCTCGCTCTGGGCCTCGTTAAACTGAATTTTCTGCTGACACTGTGGGCAATTGGTTACCATTGATTTTCTCCAAAAAAACTACAGCAGGCCGCTGCCATGGGGATCTTTTTCCTCTTCTTGCATGTGAAGGCCGTCAATATCGGAGGTTTTCTCACCTCTTGCCGACTTGATGGTA
The DNA here is from genome assembly GCA_945787305.1 of uncultured Desulfobulbaceae bacterium. Classification (GTDB taxonomy): domain Bacteria; phylum Desulfobacterota; class Desulfobulbia; order Desulfobulbales; family Desulfobulbaceae; genus DRLX01. The sequence continues at coordinate 18,297 of CALZIH010000003.1, forward strand.
TCCAGACCTCTTTTAATTTCACTGCGATGGGAGGAATAGGACACAGCTGATGCCTCGGTGATCAACCCCTGCTCATACAGCTCCAGCAGATGCTGATCAAAAGTCCACATATCATTAGCTGATCCAGCCTTAACTACATTATAGAACGTTTTTTCTTCGGTCTCACCGTTGATAATCAGGTCTTTAACTCGGAGACTGGTACACAGGATCTCCATGGCTGCCACCCGGCCGCCACCGATTCTCGGTAGTAGACGCTGACTGACAACCCAACGAATAGTGTCCACCAGCCGGTTTCTAATCTGCGGCTGTTCATCCTGCTCAAACATGCCAAGGATTCGATTGATGGTCTGGCCGGTATCAATGGTATGCAGTGAAGAAAACACCACATGCCCAGTCTCGGCAGCCGTCAGGGCGATTTCCAGTGTTTCACGATCACGGATCTCACCGACCAGAATAACCTTGGGCGCCTGCCTGAGAGCTGCACGTAAGCCACCGGCAAAGGTATCGAAATCATCTCCCATTTCCCGTTGATTAAAGGTGGCCGTCTTATGGGGATGAACATATTCAATGGGGTCTTCAAGGGTGACGACATGGACAGCCCGCTCCTCATTTATCCGGTTGAGGATTGCGGCCATGGATGTCGTCTTTCCCGTCCCGGTTGCACCGGTAAAAAGAATCAGGCCGTTAACCTCTTTGGCCATTTTTTCAAACGATGGAGGGAAGTCAAACCCATCGATGGAGGGGATCTTGGTTTCCAGTTTCCTCAATACCGTCGAATAGTACCCCTTCTGGGTGAAGATATTTACCCTGAAGCGAACCCGGTCATCCAGAGAATAGGAAAGGTCACAGGACCCCTTACTGACAAGGTCACGTAACAGGCGGCGGTTACCGCCGATCAGGTTTAAGGCGAAGACCTCGGCTTGAAAAGGGGTCAGTTCGGTTACCGGGGGTTGCACATCGACCGGCACCAGCACACCGTCGCTTTCCACTTGCAACGACTTGCCCACAGTGATATTGAGGTCAGAGACTCGCTCATGCTTTTTCAGCATGGCGGTGATCCAATAGTTAATTTCCTGCTGTTTCATAAGCGTTTACCGCAGTTTAAATTGACAAGACGTACTAATTAGGTAGTATCGCCAACCGACGTTAAATTACAAGAGAAAAAAAGAAAAATTTGAACATAGGGGACAGGATTATGGCAAGACCACTTCGTAGCGCAACAACAACGCAAGGAAGACGCATGGCTGGTGCACGTGCACTCTGGCGGGCAAACGGCATGACCGAAGAGCAAATGAACAGGCCGGTAATCGCAGTCGTCAACTCGTTTACCCAGATGGTTCCCGGTCATGTTCATCTCCATGAAATCGGCCAGCAGGTAAAAAAAGCCATCGGAGAGAAGGGGTGTTTCGCGGCGGAGTTCAACACTATTGCCGTTGATGACGGCATTGCAATGGGGCACGACGGCATGCTTTATTCCCTGCCCTCCCGAGAATTGATCGCTGATTCGGTTGAATATATGTGTAATGCCCACAAAGTAGATGGTATGGTCTGCATCTCCAACTGCGACAAGATTACCCCCGGGATGCTGATGGCTGCAATGCGCCTCAACATCCCGGCAATCTTTGTCTCAGGCGGCCCCATGGAGGCTGGCATTATAGACGACAAACCCTATGACCTGGTTGACGCCATGGTTATGGCCGCTGACAGCTCCGTCAGTGACGAGGAGATCGCGATGGTTGAGCGCTCCGCCTGCCCGACCTGTGGCTCCTGTTCAGGTATGTTTACGGCCAACTCCATGAACTGCCTTAACGAAGCCCTTGGCCTTGCCCTTCCCGGAAACGGTTCCTTGGTTGCCACCCATGCCAGTCGGATGGAATTGTTTATGCACGCAGCCAAACGCATAGTTGAGATGTGTACTGCCTGGTATACAGACGATGACGCCTCAGTGCTGCCTCGCTCAATTGCCTCGAAGACCGCTTTTGAAAATGCCATGGCCTTAGACATTGCCATGGGCGGCTCCACCAATACCGTCCTCCACATCCTTGCAATAGCCCATGAAGCAGAGGTCGATTTCACCATGGACGACATAGACCGCATTTCACGAAAGGTACCGATCCTCTGTAAGGTGGCGCCCTCTTCTCATTATCACATGGAAGATGTCAACCGAGCCGGAGGAATCCTCGGCATTCTGGGCGAACTTGACCGGGCCGGTCTTATCGACACATCAACCTCCAGGGCAGACGGCCTGACACTTTCCCAGGCCCTTGAGGGCTATGACATCATGCGCGATACTGCCTCAGAAGCCGCACGGCAATTATACCGAAGTGCGCCTGCATCCAAAGGCCGCAACCTGGTGATGGGATCACAGGCAACATATTACCCGGAACTCGACCAGGACCGGGTATCGGGCTGTATCCGATCACTGGAGCACTGCTACAGCCAAGACGGCGGTCTGGCTGTTTTATATGGCAACATTGCCGAGAAAGGCTGTATCGTCAAGACGGCTGGAGTCGACCCCTCCGCCCTTCACTTCCAGGGGACAGCTAAAGTGTACCACTCCCAAGACGCCGCCTGCGAAGCCATTCTCGATGGCGAAATCACTGCCGGTGATGTCGTCTTTATCCTCTACGAAGGCCCCAAGGGTGGGCCCGGTATGCAGGAAATGCTGTATCCGACGTCGTACTTGAAATCCATCCACCTCGGCATCGAATGCGCCTTGGTAACCGACGGCAGGTTTTCCGGTGGCACATCGGGCTTATCCATCGGCCACGTCTCCCCTGAGGCTGCCGGTGGCGGAGCTATCGGTCTGGTGAGAGACGGAGACCCGGTGGACATCAACATACCTGAGCGCAGTATAAAGCTGATGACCAGCGATGAGGAGTTAAGCAAACGGCGCCAGGAAGAAGAGAGCAAAGGAGAAAAAGCCTTTACTCCTGAGCGAAATCGCAAGATTTCATCAGCCCTAAAAATCTACGCCCATTTTGCCGCGTCTGCCGACAAGGGCGCGGTACGGATTGTTCCGGAATAGTACCTACAGGGATCCGGGGGGAAGGAAGTGCTTCTACCGTAAAGAGCTCGTCCCTCCCCTCCAGCCCCTAACCCTCTATTTACTCGGCAATGACCGGATTTTTCAGAACACCGATATGTTCTATCTCCACCTCAACCACATCCCCGGGATGAAGGGGGCCGACTCCGCTCGGAGTTCCGGTAATGATAATATCCCCGGGCTCAAGGGTGAAATTCCGTGAAATAAAACTGATGATCTGTGGAATTTTGAAAATCATATGACCGGTATTTGCGTCCTGTACAACTTTCCCGTTGAGTCTAGTTTGAATGTGGAGATTCTGCGGATCGCCTATGGCAGACGGCGACACAATCACGGGACCGATGGGACCGAAGGTATCCAGCGACTTGCCCCGGTACCAGCCGGATTTGTCGCTACGTTGGAAGTTACGCTGACTGACATCATTAAAACAGGAAAAGCCAAGCACATGCTCCATGGCCTCATCCTCTGAAACATTTTTAATTTGATTTTTTATCAGGATCGCCAGCTCACCCTCATAATCTGTTCGACAATTTTCAAAAGCATATTCTTTTAGCAGGCTCGGCAGTACAATGGGATCGCCAGGGCCAACGAGCACGTTGGGAGTCTTTGGAAAAAGAACAGGCTCCGTTGGTATCTCCCCGGTAAAATTTTGTACATTCACCGATTGGCTTTCCTTTATATGGTCGAGATAATTGAGGCCCAGCGCAACGATTTTACTTGGCTGAACCGTTACCTCCTGCCCATTAACAAGCGGTAAAGAGAGCTTCATTTGATTACTCTTTTCTAAAAAGGAATATTGTGTTCCTGTTACAACTACAGCTTGTTACAAAGAGTCAACCATGCTGTTCGTAAAGGCCATAACATATAGTTTGGTAAAGAGACTCTGTCATCCGGGTTAAGAGGGTATAAAAAACACTGTGTCGGGAGCGGATACAGGGCATAAAACAGCCACCAGATCGTCAATGGGTCTCGCCAGCACCCATACCGAGAAGAACGACCGTAATGTTATCCCTGCCCCCGGAATCATTTGCCGCCCCAATCAAGCTCCGGCCTATCCGCATGACATTTGCATGATGCCTGCGGACAATGGATTCCATTTCGCCGTGGTTAAGCATGGTCGTCAACCCGTCGGAACAAAGCAGTAAAATATCGCCACCCTGGGCCTCAACCCCCTGAATATTTGGCTTAACTGCAGCACCAGCCCCTACGGCCCGTGTAATAATATGACGCTGCGGGTGACCATACAGCTGCTCTTCGGAAATCCCCTTATTCCCTTGGTACAGTTCCTCAACCAGTGAATGATCCCTGGTGCAACGGATCAGAGAATCTCCATCCCAGCGATACATACGACTGTCCCCCACGTGGGCAACCTCAACACGATGTTCCCGGATCTGAACGATGACCAAGGTCGTTGCCGTATTGGACTGGAGTTTCTGCCGTTTTTCATACACACTGCGATTAGCGTAATGGATCATACGCTGCAGAGAACAGGTGCGTTGTCCGAACAGACTGAACCGGGACAGGTCTGGGGGCGACAATAATGTCTTGATGCTCTTCAAAGCAGTGACGGATGCGGCTTCGCCGTTTGCAAGTCCACCCAAACCATCTGCCAGACAAAACACTCCGTGGTCGGGCAGGAGAAGAAAATCATCCTCGTTTGTGCTACGCAGGCGTCCGATATCGGAATACCCCGCATATTGTACTTGAAATGCACCGATTCGGACACGTCCCTCTTCGGTTTTCATAACACTGTAAACTTCTTTTTCGATCTTTTTTCTTGGCCGTTAAAGCCGATGACCTGTTTCACAGTATAGGTCCCTTTGCTGGCTGATTTGGGGACCTTAAAAACCAGGCGACTTTTCCAGGTGCCGTTTTCCCTGGATACCGATTCATCCTGAAGGACGGCAACACACTTGTTGTTGAACCAGAGCTCCTTTCTTTCAACAACAGTAACGTCTTTCTCAGGCGCTCCACTCCCGGCTACTCCGTAGATGATAACTGCTGTTACACTGTCGCCTTTGGCAACAGTTGACGGTTTCAAGGATGACTCATGCAATCGAACGGCCGGTCCAGCACCCTGCTTATGTTTTCCGCTTTTCTTTACTCCCGCAATACGACGCGATGAAGTACGGCTTGATTTTATCAAATCCTGAAAGAACCTGTCGACCTTGCGAGCAGCCTTCTTGTCAGCAGCCAGATATCCTGCACCGGCGCCGGCGGCGACAAAAAAGGGGAGACACCCCTGAAGCATCCAGCAACAGGCAACAACGAGCAAATATTTCGCGGCACAAATCCTTTTTCTTCGCGCAGCAAGTGGGTGGGTTGCCTCTATCTTGATTTGCATAAAACTCTTTTTACCTACTTATCGATCCTTTCGACATTGCGTTCAAGAATCTGCCAGTCGGGATCACCGACGACCGGTTTATTGTCCATCAACCTGTTTTCAAGGGTTGACCCGACAGCCGAGGTTTGTCCTGGTCTTCTCGATACCTGCAAAACGTCCAATGCTGATGTTCTCTCTCCATCATCGTCTTGCAACAGCTCCAGAGCAGATACTTCGGGTTCTTGATTACCAGTGATCAATGCCCGGTCGCTATCGGTACCGGCTACAACCTCTGCAGAGCTCATGTTTTTCTTCTTTTCACTGAAGAACAAGTGCACGCTGAAAAAAAAGACCAATATACAAAGGGATGCCACCATAATACCAATGAGGTACCGATTATTTTTTTGCGGACCAGGCAACGACGTTGCCAAGACCTTTGGCTCAGGCGCCAGCAGGGTCGACTCCACGCTCAAGTGACCGGCGGACTCTATGACGGGGAGCGTCAAATCGTTTCCTTGCAGACCTTCTGCTGGTAACGGTGGATGGGAAATGGATTCCCTATTCAACGCTGAGATAAAGGACATCGCGTCGGCAAATCGCTTCTTTGGTTCCTTTGCAAGGGCCTTTTCGATAATATCCCGTATTTCTGAAGAGACCTCCCCACCCAGACGGGACAGATCCACCTGCTGAAAGAGGTGTCCATTAAATATATCGGTAATTGTTCCCCGGAAAGGGGGTCCATCACTGAGCAGCTGGTACAGGATTACTCCCACCGAATACAGATCTGTGGCCGGACTGCTTTCCCCATATTTTTTCGGATCAATGCGTTCAGGGGCCATATATGTTGGAGTACCGGGTCCGGTGTTACTGAGTTGCGTCAGTCGGGTGATGGCATCTTCACTCCCGTTGAGCTTAGCAATACCAAAATCCATGAGCTTGACCTGATGTTCTCCTGCCGCCTGCCGCTGTACAATGATATTCGAGGTTTTGATATCCCGATGGAGTATTCCATGTTTATGGATACAGGATATGGCCAGTAGGACCTGTCGGATCAGTGAAATCGTCTCGTCAACAGAGAATTGAATCGTGTCTTTTCCCCTTGTTCCGTTAAGGATATCGGCAAGCACTTCGCCCCGGACATATTCCATCACCAAATACATCCGTCCATCAACCTCAAGCTTATCGTAGAGGGTGACAATATGGGGATGAACACCGATGGCAGCATGCAGGCGACACTCATGATCAATACGACGACGAATCTCCAGGTTGTCAGCAAGGGCGGGGAGAACCGTTTTAACTGCGACCTTTCGGTTAAGAAGGAGATCTTTGGCGAGGTATACCGTGCCTGTTCCGCCTGTTCCGAGAACACGGATGAACTCATAGCGGTCAGCAAGTTGCCAGCCGGTGTAATCATATTGTACCGGGTTATGCATCTTCCCGTTACTGGAAGTACTGCCCACGTGTTACCCGCTTACCACGTCAGGACGCGGTATATTTATCAGAAAGGATCACGCCGCTTCAGGAGCCAGGCGCAGAGCAGCAGCCAGAAAACGGACTGGACTGCCAAGACACTGGCCCCATGATAATAGACTCTACTTCCATAGTCAAACCCGATAACCCGTGCAACAAATTCCGGTACCCACAATACAGAAGTCTCTTGAATGCCATTGTAGACGGCAGTCATCGCCATCTCCAGACCCCATCTTGCCGGGAGCAGAGCAGCAGCCGACCGAACCGGGCCTGCCATCCCGGAAAAAAAATCCGGGCCCAGCCCACCGGAAAAGATAATCTGCGGCAAGACCGCAGCGACGGCAAAAAGGACAGAAAACCGACCAGAAGCAGGGTCAAGCCCGCTTATGCAAAGGCCCATGCTTACTGATGCCCAGGCCACTCCAACCATGGTCAGCCAAACCGGAAAAAATGATACATTGCGCAAGGCCGGATGAAAGGAGCAGCAGCCGATGAAAAGAAAACACTGAACAGCGGTCACTGACAAGCAAAACGGTAATTTTGAACCCAGGTAATCACCAATGCGCATTCCTGATCTGCGTTCACGTTGATACATCAAACGTTCCGATGATATTTCAAGACATCCGCAAACCGCACCAAGAAGACAAGCCGTCATTATCCCCATTAACAATACGCTCATGGGGATCGGAAGGTTTGCCGGTCCCTGGTAGCGAACAGCATGAAGAATTTCCCAGGCTTTTCTCGGGTCATTGATCCCTTCCGTAGAAAGCAGGGTTTTTAACGAAGCGGCCAGGACCGGACCACCGCTTCGCACCTGGAGTTCCAGGGTCTGCCGCCGCATTGCATCGGCTTCCTCGTCAACAACCCCCTCAATGTTCTGGGTAAGCGTAACCAGAGCCAGAAGAATCGGGACCAAGAGATAGAGCGTAATGCGTTTTGGTGATGCAAGTCTGATTCGGCAATGACGATGGGACAAAGTCAACCAGGCGGAGAAAGAAAAAGCGGATAGAGCTATTTTTTCCACGATATTTTCGAGGCGAATGGACAGCCTGTTATCCAATCCGGTTGCTTTCGGATGCTGCAGGGTGGCGGACAATTCCTGTTCGGCAGAAATCCCATTGCCCCCCATATATTTCTGGTAGTATTGAGAGTTGGCAAACTGATCGGCATACTGTACAGCAATGGTTTTAGGGTCGATTTCACCTTGTTTTAAGGACCCCCTTGTTTTCTCAGGTACATTCTCAAGGAGGTGGAAAATATCTGCCGGACGGCACAGAGAGCTTTGGAACTGCCGGAAATAGCTCATGGCCTCATTCGGGGTGCCGAAAAATATCAGCTCCCCCCTTGCCAGCAGGACGATTTTATCCAGGAGGGCGATATTATCCAGAGTATGGGTGGTGATAACAACAGCCGTTCCGGCTTCGGCCATCGTTCTAAAATGACGCATGAGCTTCTCCTCAATGACCGTATCAAGGCCAGCGGCAGGTTCATCAAGAAAAAGAAGACCAGGTCGGGTAATCAGTTCTCCACCGATGGACACCCGTTTCCGCTGTCCACCACTGAGCTGGTCAATCCTGTGGTCGCGGAGACGATACAGATCCAGTACCTTCAGGGTCGAATGGACGATATCTCTCCGTTGCCGGGCATCAACATCAAGCGGTAACCGTAAGCGGGCGATATAATCAAGACTGACCTCGACGCTCAGTTCCGAATGGAGAATATCATCCTGGGGAACATAACCAAGCGTGCTGCGAAACATCTCATGGCTCTCGTACAGAGGGATTTCGTTTAGTAAAACGCTCCCCGAATCAGG
>CALZIH010000003.1:26959-32779 GCA_945787305.1 uncultured Desulfobulbaceae bacterium
AGGTTGAACATAGCCGCCGAGGGCCTTAAGCAGTGTCGACTTCCCAGCCCCGCTTGGACCGAGGACACCGACAAACTCGCCCGGTTGAAAGGACAAATTGATAGCATTGAGAACAGGGGGCGCTGCCGCGGAATGGCCGGGGCGACAGGTCAGGTTTCTGCATTGCAAAAAAATATCACCGTTTCTCTGCCATCGACGCAATTGCAACGATCCGTTTTTCTGCAGGGAAAAACGAAACTCGGTGGATCCAATGACGATTTTGTCTTCAGCGCCGACAGGAAGTTCCCGGTTCACGGGCCTGCCGTTTATCCATGTTCCGTTGAGGCTTGCTTCATCCACAAGCGTAATGTGGCCGTTACGGTTGTATACCGTGGCATGATGGGCACTGATTGTAGGGAGAAAGGGCAGGCAGATGTCACAGCCCGGACTGCGACCTATAGCCCAGGATGACTGTGGTGGCAGAAGCTCTGCATGTACATGCTGATTGCAGGGTAAAGCGCGGAAACGCAGGTGAACCATATCCGGACGGCCAAGCCCGACAACGTCATTATGGCCAAGGAGGCAGGCGGCATTGATCTTCTGGTTATTTAGGAAAATGCCATTGGTTGACTGAAGATCGATCAGTTGAAACTTCCCCTGGCCCAGGCAGTCAATACGGGCGTGTTTTCTGGAAATCGTTCCCCCGTCAAGAATAATGTCGCATTGTTCTTGATCACGACCGATGAAGAAGGGTCCACTTGTAAGCGGAAATTCCCTGCAGGCGGGGCCGAAGCCCATCACCTGCAGGCAGGCTGCATTGTTCGAAGAGAATTTCGATTCTGAGCCGATAACGGTACGAGAAACTGATCGGTTACCAGTCATAACCCGGTCACAAGAACTACCTGGACAGGGCCAAGGATGGCTCTCCGATCGCGTACGGGTTCACCATATACGGGCTCTTACCTTCCAGGTTCACCAATGCCTTGTTTAATGTATCCTGGGCCTCAAGGATTTGTGGTAACGGTGGGGGTTCAATGGACTCAAACGCTGCTGCATCATAACGCATTTTACCGCTCCCGGTTGGGTACTCTATGCCGACCTTAAGGCTATGTTGTTCCCCATCCACGGGGACATACGCCCGAAAGGTGAGCACGTAATCGCTCTGGAGAACATTCTGAATGTCTTCCACATTACGGGTAATGTTTTCGTAGTTCTTGCCAATATAATAAAACTTGCCAAAGGTATTTCTCGACAATGCCTGCAGGTTGCGTAGATGCTTTTCTTCAACCTTTGAAAAGGCAATGGAATACACGGGAATCGGCAGTCTCATTGTTGAAATCCTGGTCATCAGGTCGGAGCGGCTGATTGCACTGTCTTCATCCTTGCCGTCAGAGAGGACAACAATGGAGGAAGAAACAATATAATCTCCTTCGCCAAGGGTATCACTACCCGGCCCGGAACCGGCTGTCAACTCCATGGCCGCAGCCACACCGTCATAAAGCCTTGTTTTTTCTCCGGTGGCATGTAGATCGGCAAGCCTCCTACCCAACGTTCCGTAATCACGCTCAAAATTAGAAACAATCGTGTAGCCGTCACTGTTGTCATCAAGGGCGATGATTGCCACTTGATCCTGGGATCGTTTGGCATCAATAAACCTGGCGGCAGCACGTAAAGCTGCTTCAAACGGCCCCCCTTTCATGGTCTTGGAGGTGTCGATCACCAGTACCGTTCGAACGGATTCACCACGCTTACGTAGTGGTTGGATCAGGTACTGGTTTTTTTCGGGATCATACACCCGCCCTTTGACCATCATACCGATATTCATTTTATTGAGGTTAAGCAGAGGATCCATATTTTGGTCAAAGGTACGAATATACACATGAACAAACGGGTACAAACCTGATTCAACGCGAAAGATCTTCAGGCCATACCCCTGCAAATTTGTTGCGGCGGATTCTGCCGCATGGCCCCTGTAACCCAATACAAATGTCATGATTGAGATAACAACGATACCGATCAAGTACAGCAATGGTGCCTTTTTCATTAAATTACTCATTTTTCCCCCTTCCCTGTTTTCCAAAATCTCGTTGAACTCGTTGTGTATTTATGCAAATCCACCTTGCCGCTTACCCTGCAAAAAGACCCCTGCACAATTCCTGTCACTTGCGTTTGCCTGAGGAACGGCTATGGGTCTTTATCCTGGAGAACGGCTTGCCCAGCTGGTTCACACTGACCACCTTGCCTTTTTGATCGTAAAAAGAGAGGTATGCGGCCTTGGTAACACCGGTAGATGTATCCATTACGAAAACTCCATATCCACCGTTTCCTTCCCTGCCGGCAGGAAATGCACAGCTGGAAATCTGGTACCTGCCGTTCTGTGCCAGTGCGACCGGGAGCCTCTCCGGATCATGAATCACACCGAATGGGTGAGATGGGTATTCATGACGGATGGCCCCCATCAACAGCAGCATCACCAACGTTACAACAATCCCAACAGCCAACCCTTTCAAGGTATTACGCTTATTTTCTCTCATTAATAAATGCCTCTGCAGAGGTGGAGCCACTCTCTTGCTCAAATCGTCTGAGCAGCCGATCAATGTCCTGCTCCGATGCGTCATGGGGACGATCTTGCGGACGACTTGCAGTTAGGTTTTCTTTGCCTGTTGTGCCCCTTTTCTGAGCAACTCGCTGTTTGTTTGTCCCCTTTTGCGCTTGGATTTTCCTGACCAGGAGAATCCGTCGCTCCATAGCCTGATCTAAATTATCGGCCAGTGATTCCCACAGTTCTAAATAGGTGGAGGTCTCGAGTGCGGTGACAGGGTCAACATCGGGCTTCACGGTGCGAAGTGCGGCCATTGTCGCCGCATTTAACTTCCCGTCAATCGGGACCGAGAATCCCTTCATGAACAGCAGGGACTGCATTTCCCGAATCTTGCTTCGGGCATCGAGTTGGTTGAAGTCGCGACGGACCTTGTCCGTAACCACCGGGTCACTTTGCGAACCGGGTAAAAGTCGCCAGTAAGGAATATAGAGATATTTTCCTACGACCTGCATGACACTTGCCTGGACCAACAGGCGGATAGCGGCATGACGGCCCTGGACTTTTTTTACCGTACCTTTGAGGCCAAATGTAGGGCCAAAAATAGTAAAGCCCAGCTCTTTTTCCGCTAACGCCTTATAGACATTGATGGAATTGACGGTCTGCATCCTGCCGATCCCGGACATGGTCCTGAAATCTATAAGATTGAAATCAAGGGTGATGCGTGCCAGGCTCCCTTTGCTTCCCTGGCTGTAATCAACACTTATGGTGTCTCCCGGCACCCAGGATTCATTGACATTAAAGGGCCTGGTCGTCACACCAAAATCAGTACCTCGCTCCCTGGTTTCCATGCCACGATCAAATTCTGTGATACCGCCGGAGAGAACAACATCGGGAATATATTTTTCCTGAAAACTTGAATAGCCGGTGACAGCTGCATTATTCATAAAGACAGGGTTATAAGGAATATAGACGACATTGCCGCCTATGGAGTTCAGTGCACTTTTGGTCATCTCGGTAATGTCCCGCGGTATCTCTCCAAATCCGTATTTTGAAGTACCGGTGTTGTCGACAATATCTTTACCTTGAATCATTGCCCGCTTACCGTACACCTCGGTCATTTTGCCCAGATCATTCAGCGCCTGATCAAATGTCGTCTTTTTTACCACCGGAGGATCATAGGGCATATCCACTTCAAATTGCCGGGGATCGATCTCAGCACAAGAGCTCAGCAACATGCTCACAAGTGAAACAACTACATAGAAGCAAATCCTGTACATCACGTTCTGCTTTGCTTGCTTTGCTGCCATACCCTTTGCCTCGTATTGGAAAATTTCCTTTGAACACTCAATGTGCAACAATGGTTTTATCGCCTTTTGACTGATCAATGATGATTATGTCACCCTGAACCTCTGATCCGGCCTGTAAAATGACTGAATTGAGGACGGACCCTTCATTGATGTACTGTTCACTTTCCCCCTCCTCTGAGCGTGCAGCGGCATCGCTCTGTGTTCGCAAGGCGATATAGGCATAGTTATGCTCAATGTTATCGCCAATTTGATCATATTCTGAGATGGAATCATCGATAGGAATACCGTCATCGAGATCATCTGCGAGACAGACCGTTGAAACCGGACCCCAGGTAAGAAATGAAAGGATAAAAAGGAAACAAAGAAGAGGCTTCATGGTTGTTCTCCTGCTCCACCGACCTATTCAACCACTACCGAATCGATAGCCACATTCTTATTCTTACCGGATAAAGAAATCGTTACGTTGTCCATTTCGATATGTTCAGAAATATCGCCGTGCACCGCATCGTTGAGTTGTACTGACCCCACATTCAACTGATTGTTGCTGCCCCGGACAGTGCTTTTCAGGTTTCCGGCTTGCAGGGAGTAATCGATAGAACCCGCACTTGAACGATCCACGACCACTGAACCGATGTTACTGATGTTGTTGTCACCATGGACATGATTTTCAATCCCTGCTGCGTCAACCTGATTGCGGATACTCTCTACAGACGCATCATCCATGACAACGGATGCCGAGTTGATCCGGTTGTTGTTGCCAGATGCTGTTGCCGAAATAGTGCCGCTGGAACGTACACTGTTGAAAATCCGCCCGTCACTGGAATTTGTAATCTGCACCGTTCCGGCATTGGCCGTATTTCGATTGCCCTCGACTACGGCAGTATACGCTCCGCCCTTAACCCTATTCTGCGCATTGAGATCAAGAAGATCCGAACAGTGTCCGGATATCGGACAAAAGAGCAAATAAGCGGTTGTTGCACACCATATCCATTTCATGTTTTCCCTCTCCTTTAGAGTTGCCTGTTCCCGGTGAATTATCTGTTATTCTTTGGGAACAGGCATGCAGGTTTGTCCAAGGGGTCAATTGATTGCAATTGAGGCCGCGTTCGCCTGATTATTCCGACCTTCCGAGACAATACTTGTGATATCGCCGGTTTTTTTCACCTCGTTCGTCACAGTGCCCGATGTAACGGCACCTCTGACGGAAATGGTTCCGGCGTTGGCAACATTATTTTTGCCACCTTCAACAGTGGCCGTCAGGTCACCGGAAGTGCGCACTTTGTTTTTCAGGTTGCCTGAGACATTACTTCTGCCTGTAACAACGACCGAAGCGGCATTGGCCTGATTATTTTTCCCCTTGGTAACGATACTTGTGATATCACCGGCCTTTTCGATCTTATTCTGGATATCTGCCGTAACCAGGGTGCTGCCTCCACGATCATCAACCGCGATATCGCCTGATGTACTGTCAGAACCTGAAGATCCGCCGTCATCGCCTGTTGAACTGACAGTTCCATGGTTAATGACGGTTGTCTGGGTATTGTTGTGATGCGAAGCACCCCTTGCATACGCCAGCGATGTTGAGGCTAACAGGATTACTCCATAAACTGCTGCGATTTTGAGCATGATTCCGTCTCCTTTTGTATTTGTTGATTGAATCCACAAGTGGTGATAACTGATCAGGATAGAGCAAGAGAGGGGCCAGGAAGGAAAACCAACAACAACAAGATATATTGCGCTGCCAATTCAATAGGTTACAAAAGCAAAAGCACTGCAGGGAGAAGCAAAAAGGAAGGACTACTGAGAAGAGATGAGGAGTGCACCATGCCGGACTGTCCGAAAATCGGACACGACATGAAACGTCATCCCCCAATCTCATGAATTTCTATCATGTTAGAGGAAACAGTATCTGTGTAGTAATTCCGGACACAAAAAAAGGTCGGTGTCGAAAAAAACCTCACCACCGACCCGGAAAGATAATAACTCTTTGTA
>CALZIH010000004.1 GCA_945787305.1 uncultured Desulfobulbaceae bacterium
AACTTGATCAGCTCTCCTCCTACCACAGGGTTGCGGAAGTTCAGGGCAAGGTCGCAGCATTTTTACTAGCTATGAGAGAGAATTGCCCATACCAAAACGAGAATTATGAGTGGTTTTCTTCACGTTATCCTCATTTTCTATACATTGACAGGATTGTTGTTGGTGCGAAATACATGGGATTAAAAATCGGCAGCATATTGTACCTGGATATTTTTGCTTACGCCCGTTCTCATGGCATTCCTATCATCACATGTGAGTACAATGTTATCCCGCTAAATGAACGGTCTCGGCTATTTCATGAAAAATTCGGGTTTATCGAAGTCGGTAGGCAATGGCTGGCTAATGGGACTAAGAGGGTATCACTGCAAGCTGCAGAGGTCTGATGGTTTTTTGCACTTGTTTGGACAAATGTTCGCCGTGTGCCAAATTTTGCGGTGAGTAGATCGATGTAGTACCCTAAAAATTCAAGGAGATTCATCATGCCTGAGAATACAGATGAAAAAAGCCGAATCCTCCTGTATTCACTGCCGACAATTATTATATTTTCGGCTTCCATTATATTTTCTTTCACAGCATACTCAAAACTGACCTGGGTTCAATTACCCTTTCATGCGGCCCTGGAAGCTATAGGAGCTCTTATAGCCCTTATTTTGTCCGTCTTTCTTTTATCCTCAAAAATTGAAGGACCTGAGGATTTTTTTAAAATAGCGACGTCAACAGCCTTGGTTGGTATGGGAACGCTAGACTTATTCCATTCTTTTGTGGAGCCCGGGCAAATTTTCGTCTGGTTACATTCCTGTGCTACCTTTTGGGGAGGTACACTCTTTTCGCTTGTCTGGTTATCTCCTAAGATTATTGCCAGCAGGTTGATACTGCCAATTCTCTGTCTAGTTTTTAGCAGTTGTTTTGCATTGTTTTCAATCCTGTACCCTGAAAATATTCCGATTATGGTGTCTGGATCACAATTTACGTTCTCAGCGAGAATTCTTAATTTGGTCGGGGGCGTTGGGTTCTTTCTAGGATCACTGTATTTTTTTAAAAATTACTATTACTCATCAAATAAAAAACATGTTTTGTTCGCCAATCACTGCCTTTTGTTTGGTATATCAGCGGCAATATTCGAATTTTCACAAATATGGAACCTGCAGTGGTGGTTGTGGCATGCTACGCGGCTATTTGCCTACTCTGTAGCTCTTTTATTAATTTTTCAGATTTATAAAAGTGTTGAAAAGCAAAAAGATATACTTTTAATCGAGTTACAAGAAGCATTAAAAAACGTAAAGGTTCTTAGGGGATTCTTACCAATTTGCGCGTCATGTAAAAAAATAAGAGATGACAAGGGGTATTGGAACCAAATTGAAACCTATATAAAAGAACATTCAGAAGCGAAATTCAGCCATGGAATCTGCCCGGATTGTGTCAGGAAGCTCTACCCCGAGTATGTTGATAAGATTGACAAAAATGCACAGCAAAACACTTAAGGTTGACATGAACTTGGAGAAGGTGATGCTTGGATTAATTACTGATGTTTTCTGATATATTGAGCAAGGGTTGCCACTGACTGCAAAACGACCCTGCTTGTTTGCTCAGAATCAATGCGGACGCCGTACTCTTTCTGTATCGTTACAACGATTTCAAGAGCATCCAGTGAATCAGTTCCCAGTGGTGAGTCCGGACCAATGAGAGGGTCCTCCGGACTTATTGTATTCAGATCCACCCCCTGCAGGTTGCATGTCGTGCATATCAGTTCGAGCAGTTCTTTTTGCAGTTGATCCATGAAATTATTTTGAATTGATGCGTTATCAGGTGACTTCGGTTTGTTTTTCTACAGCCTACCTTGAAAAATTGTATTTTCGTCCGATCTCGGCGTTATGCTCAAAATGTTATCCTGGGAATATCCTGCCTGTGCTAAAATTATTCGCATGCCTCGGAGTCTTCGCTTACCTGATCTCGAACGAAAATCCTAATTTTTCAAGGCACCCTACAGCCTGGCCGTTTATAGTCGAATCTGAGCTAATTTCCAGGAGAAAAGAACCGTCGCAATGAAAAACAGCAATAAGCGACCAAGATCATCCATAACTGCCGATAGAGTATAGCCGCGTACCAGCAGATCATGGAACGAGGTCAGGCCCCAGTGCAGCGGCGATATGATACTGAGGCGCTGCATCAGTTGAGGCATGGCGTAGACCGGAACCATAATGCCACCGATAGCGGCCGCCGCTACAACCGTTGTTGCCCCTATGGTGGAGGCTTGTTCGTAGGTGCTGCAGGCAGTACCTAACAAGACACCAACGCCGCAGGCGGCAAGACTTGACAGCAGAACAGTCAACAGCACAGCCGTGAAATTGCCGGAAATGATAAAGGCCGGCAGGCCGATAAAAGGGAACAGGTGCGTGCCAATAAGGAAGATGAGCAGGAACTGGCAGAGGCAGATACCCATATATGCCAATACCTTGCCGGTAAAGAGAACAAGAGGCGAGACGGGCAGGGAGGTCAGGCGGATCCAGATACCGGATTTACGTTCCTGCAAGATTGCCCCGGCAATGGGTATGGCTGTGAAGAACATGCCAAACAGGGCCCAGGCGGGTACGTTCTGTTGAACCGGGTTGTATGCCGCTACTTCTTTTAAGCTAGAAGTTGTTGAGCTCTCCTCAAGGGTCAGAAGGGGGTGGTCAAGCAGAGCGGGGAGCCCTGTTTCAGGCAACGAAGAAAATTCCGGTGCAATGCCGAGATCGTCCATTGACTCCCGCAGCAGCCTGTCCAGGTTCTTGAGCTTATTCTCCATTGAAATGATTTGCATCACCATCTGTAGCTGGGCAGTGATTCCGGAGCGTAATCCAACCAGTATTGCGGGATCAAAATAGAGCTGCACCGACGTTGCCGTTGCGGGTTGTTCATTCTCCTGTTGTCTGCCTCGCTGAAAAAGAAGCGTTGTCTCTCGCTGCAAGCGGGCTGAGGACTGTTCCGGTATGACAACCCCAACCTGGTAATCACCCCCTGTGACAGCCGCCTTGATGTCGGCAATACTGTACTGCCGATCATTCCGGACAATAACTTCCAGGTTGCTCGATGCCAGGATTTGTTGCAGTTTGCTGCCGATATATCCCTTGTCCAGGTCAAGGAGTAGTACCTGGGTTGTGTGCTGCCCGCTGAGTTGCATGACGTTTTCCTGCACCAGGGTTATCACAACAACCAGGATGGCTGGCATGATAAACAAAACGAGCAAACCTGCCCTGTCCCGCTTCAGGAGCAGGAGTTCTTTTGTGGCGACGGTAAGTATTTTCAACATTGCACTTCAATTATGATGGACTCGTAAAACGTCCAAAACGATATTTGCACTGTACGGAAATACAATGAGTTATAACCTCGGTGGTGAGGCTTTTTACGACACCGACAATTAGGGCCGTTCATCAGGTATCACGAAGTCCTTTTCCCGTCAGTTGAAGAAAGAGCTCTTCCAGGTTGCGGCTTTGGTTTTGCTGCAGCAGCTCTGCCGGGGACCCTTGTTCAATCATTCTGCCACCATCTATAATACCGATTCGGCTACACAATTCCATAGCCTCTTCCATGTAATGGGTAGTGTAGAGGATTGTCATCCCTTGTTTATTGAGGGTAATCAACTGTTCATGGATCAGGTGCCTGGATTGGGCATCAATGCCGACGGTCGGTTCATCGAGAAAGAGAATTTGCGGATCATTGAGGAGCCCGACCGCGAGGTTGAGGCGTCGCTTCATTCCACCGGAAAATGTAGAGACAGGACGATCTCCATGCTCAACGAGCCCGGCAAGGTGTAGGGAACGTTCTATCCGGTTCTGTAGAGCATCTCCTTTAATGCCATACATTTTTCCGAAAAAAACAAGGTTTTCAGCGGCGGATAACGGGTTATAGAGGGCTATATCCTGGGGTACCAGGCCGAGAATCTCTTTGATTGGTTGTGATTTATTTTTGAACCCCATACCCATGATCGAAACCGTACCACGATCAGGTGGAAACAGGCCGCTGAGGATGGCAATTGCCGTGGTTTTTCCGGCACCGTTTGGTCCGAGCAGGCCAAAGAACTCTCCCTTGTGCAGTTGTAGATTAAAATTGTCCAGGGCCGGGGAGGTTGCATGTTTATACCGTTTCACAAGGGATTGGGCTGTTATTGCAAAATCTGCTGCCGAATGCGCTATTGGAATGCTGCCATCCTTCATGAAGACTGTTTAACCCATTGCTGTAGGTTTGTGAAAACTCTTTCTTCCCGCTGGGCACACTCCATAATCCGCTCTGCCATTGCCGGGTAGGTATCGTCCGGCCTGGCCCGATCTTTACAGACGCGGGCAGCCATGGCCGCAAAGGCCCGCCATGTATCTCCTGCCTCTGTCAATGATGATGCGCAGTCTCGTAAATATTGATCCTGCAGTTTTATCGCACTTTCCTGGAGAAAAGCACTGTACATGAAGCGAAAGCCGCCACCACCGGTGCCGATTTCCTCCTGCATGCGAACAACATGGCCCAGGTGCAGGTCCGCACGTTTCCGACCCAGGCGAGAAGGCCATTGGGTCAACCGTTTGGCCAGAAAACGTATGCCTTTGACACCAATCAAGGGAAAGGGACTGCCAAGCATCATTTTGCAGACCGACGTAATACCCTGGTAAATGAGCGTATCGGTGTTAATTTTCTCGGGCACCCGGGTCAGGTAATACATCTTACCCTTGGGGGCGAGGGCACCGGAGGCAAATCTGGCCCTTGCCAGATCACCTGCCGGGCAAAGTACCGGTTCAGGGAAAACAGGGTCGCTGATCAGGTATTCATCGCCTTGTTTACCGTAAACAACCAGATTATGGGCATTGAAGTGGAACCGCAAAGCTTTTGGAAAATAGGGTAGCCAGAAGACTCCGGTCTGCAGACCTACCGGGATGGAGGCTTCGAGTGCTGCATCAAGCTCAGCCATTGCCTGATTCTTATCCCGGTATTTTTTTTGCTTCATGTTGATGCCGGGAATCCGGGCGACCTGTTTGAGAATATGGCCGGCAGCAGCTCGATACGTGACCAGGGGCAGGCCATTGATCCTGACAAAGGGGAGGTAGCCAAAAAATATTCCCCCGCCGATACCAAATGCCATGGCCTCGGAAATGTTGATACCGTTATGGTGTAACAGGTTTGCAGCTACACCGCTTTCACAGTGGGCAGATTGCCGGTGCGGGAATTCGAAAACAGGGTCACTCTGCATATTGGTCCTGCTTGTCGATAGGGGCATTGAGCTTACCGCTGGTCAGCTCTTGCGGTGTAACTTTGAAAAGCTCAGCGTATTTTTTCAAGGTATCGGCATGGAGTCGCCTGAAAATGGAGGGAATCAGGTGCAGACGGACCCGCAAGCGTGACTGATCGGTGTATTTGGCCAGGAGACCGATGTCCATCTGGTTGACCGTCATGTAATAATGCAGACAACTGACCTTTCCGGAGGCAACTTTTTCCATGGATGAGGCAATATTCTTTTCTATCTCCTGCCAGGCCTGGCGGTTTACAATATTCACAGGCTGCCAGCCAAGACCGGGAACCAGCTCATATTCACCGTGAGTATTTACGGAGTAACTCACTGTTTTCACGCCGTCGGTAATGCCTTTGTCGGAGAGTTGATCTTGTTGCTTCATAGCGTTCCAGAGGGCATGAAACTGAAGGTCGTTAATTTTTCGGTACCGATTCGGCAACGTACTTTGCCATAATCTTTCCCATATCGTCTAAAAGGGAGTGGTCGGAAGACCCGAAGCTCCAAGCCGCTGCAAAAGAATTATTCCAGCTGGACATCTTTTCGTTTCGCACAACTTTCCTGGTGGTTCCGTCGATCAGTTGAAGGTCCATCTCAACGCCTGAACTGCCTGCGAATGCTCCTCCCCAGAACCTGGCTGAATCACTGACAATTCTCATGTTAGTGATATTTGTTTTAATCAACAGTGTCTTGCCGTCAGC
The DNA here is from genome assembly GCA_945787305.1 of uncultured Desulfobulbaceae bacterium. Classification (GTDB taxonomy): domain Bacteria; phylum Desulfobacterota; class Desulfobulbia; order Desulfobulbales; family Desulfobulbaceae; genus DRLX01. The sequence continues at coordinate 5,950 of CALZIH010000004.1, forward strand.
AGGTTTACCCTCATCGATTGTAGCGACTTTTTTAAAGCGTTTCTCCTGTTGTAAAGCAGTCATCATGCTTTGTTGTACCGTCTTGGCAGCTTGAGGATAATCTTTGGCAAGTTCTGGCTTTATGGTGAATGGAGAAAAAAGGATCGTATCATATTGTTTAGCCAGTTTTTCCACAGCAGGTGCCTGAGCTGCCTCTTCCTGTTGGGCGGTTTTTTTGTTGGTGCCCACACAGGAAACCAACAAACAAAGAGAGAGGAGTACTGTCACTGCTTTTATCAGAGATTGAATATTCATTGTAAATTCCTTTTTAGGGGGGTGTGTTTGAATGGATATTTTCATACCGTGTTGCCTACTTTCACTATCTATAAGCGCCAAATGTACCTCCTCTTCAATTTTTTGTTATATTTCCAGGAACATTTCATTGTATCACTCACCCCGTCAATGTAAAAGACAAGTTCTCGATAACTCCAGGAATCGTACCGATTTTGCCTTGAACCATTGACGCTGCTATATCTGGGGTGGTGCACGCAACCAGTTTGTTCTCTGTTGATTAGAAGGCTTATTGTAGTGTAGTCTACAGACAACTTATTATTGTCGGTGTCGTAAAAAGCCTCGCCAACGACGGCGGAAAAGTTGCAACTATTTGTATTTCCGTACAGTGCAAACGGCGTTTTGGATTTTTTATGAGTCCATCATTATTCTTTCATTGCAATACGACCACGGTGATCAGGAAGCGCATCGAAAAAATTGCTGAAATCGGTTTTGTCCGTTCCGCCATTGAAGAGCAGGCAGACCTTTCGGCATTCAAGGAAAAACCTACCCTTATGGTGTTGGCCGGTGTCTTTGCCATCGGCTTCAGCTATGTCATCGGCTGGCCTGCGGTAGGGTTTCTTGGCTACCTGGCGGTCAAAATGGAGCAGCCCTGGATTGCCGTTGTCGGCGGGCCTTTGACCTATGGCCTGTCGCATCTGGTTTTTCTCCTGGGGATGTATCTTTCCGGTGCAGTCTATTCCCTGATTTTTATACGCTGGTTGACCAGGATCTGCATGGAAAAACTTCTGATATGGACCCATGCTAACAGCACTTGATCCAAGCCGGCGGCTTGATCCGACCGCCACTTACATCCCGCATACGCACCCCGTTGACTGTTTCAAAAATCTCGCCCCGGCTATCAAATATTTGCAGATCAAAGAGCAGTTCATCCGCTGATTGGGTGACGAGCAGACTTCTGGTGAAATAGGTTTTGCCGGTTTGGGTTGGCCGGTGGACAAGCCGACGGGTAAAGCCTACAGGAAAGGGCACGAAGTCTGCGCATCGCTGCCCCAGAACACAAGCCGCATGCAGTGCACCATCATGCGGAAAGGGTGAACCAAGGATATTCTGAATGCTTTCCGTGGAAAATGTCGGTGCCTGGAGTGTTCCCCATACCTCTTTTTTGTTGAGGGTCAGGAGTCCGGTCAAGCTCCGGTATGCTGGGCCAAAAGGAACCAACTCTCTGTAAACCCGTTCGGCAGGTATGCTGGTTGTGCAATCTTCCGGGCTAGGTTGAAGAGCAATCGGCGCTGGGTGCTCGGGAACCGGTGCGGGAGAAAATCTGATTTCAGCATGTTCCTGCAACCGGGTCATGGATTTGAGTTGTTTCCGGCTTAATAGACGGATTACAAGGATACCGCCTTTATGGTCAAACCATTCTGTCTCTGCGTCGATTGTTTTCTGACCATTTGATATCTCAATAAATTTTTTAAAGCTGGCATGTTCCATCCTGCGAGTATTGATTGCAGGAAAAGAGCGGTGTACAACTCCGGCCAGCAACAGCATGGTCTCCACGGCGGGCAGGACAACCTTACCGGCAAAGCAATGGTCCTTGAACCAGGGTTGGACAGTGATGGAAACAGGAATTCGTTTGCTTGACATGGTGGCTCGGGCCAACAGTGGTGCTATCGAGGAAACTGATGCCAGAGTTTTCTGGTTTTATCATCAATTTCAACTGGAACCCCGTTTGAGCCGACTGCGCAGTGTTTAGTGTATCCGGTGCAGACGATTTCGCCATTGTCAGCTTTTGTGATCAGGTAATCAAATTGCAGTTTGACCATTTCCAGCTCCCCGGGCCGGGTGTGAATATACATCAGGTCATCGTAAAGGAGCGGGGTGTAATAATTAAGTTCTGTTTTGATAATGGGATAGATGTAGCCGCTCTCCTCTATTTTTTTATACGGATAAGCGGCTTGCCGCATAAGCGTTGCCCTGCCGAATTCAAAATATTTCAGATAGTTGGCATGGTAAACAACCTGTGAGCGGTCCGTGTCCGCATACAGGGTCCGCAGTTCACAACGATGCCAGGTCTTGCCGCTGTTCTTGTCCCTGACAAAGGAGGGTTGATCGAGGGTTTCGGAAATAAATGGTTTGGGTCGCATTTCTTTTGGTTTTGTAAGTGGCCGGTTCGAGAGGTAAGGGCTAAAAATACGGGTTACAAGACGAAGAGACTGCAGGCATACTTTTTACACCCCACGAAAAACAATACAGCAATTGGTACCGCCGAATCCAAAGGAGTTGGAAAGTACAAACTCATGCACGTGCCTGCGTGTCTCATTGGGAACCACATCCAGGTCGTCAAACTCTGGGTCATGAATATGGTTGACCGTGGGCAGGACAAGGCCTTGGCCCATGGACTCTATACTGAGGGCCGCCTCTATGGCGGCGGATGCGCCCAGCGAATGGCCGACCTGCGATTTGTTGGCTGTTACCGGAATACTTTCCATTCTCCTACCAAAGATGGTTCGCAGGCAATCAACCTCCGTACTGTCTCCTTTAGGCGTTGATGTACCATGGGCATTGACGGCATCGATATTGATCGCTGCGATCTCGGCATCATCAATGGCTTCCTGCATCGCCCGGGTAACCGTCTCGGGATTGGGTCGGGTAAAATGGTGGGCATCCGAATTCCAGCCGATACCTGCAACCTCTGCTCGGGCGGTGAGTCCATGTGTTTTGATTGCCTCTTCTGCAGCGAGGACGACAACACCTGCTCCCTCTGCCAGGACAAAGCCCTTGCGGTCTCGGCTGAACGGACGGGAAGCCTGTCTGGGATCATTATAGGCTCGATCCTTGGGGCCGACCTTAATGGTGGCAAGCATATTGGCAAATCCCTGGATAATCTCCGGGATCAGGCAGGTCTCGACCCCGCCTGCCAGGACAAAGTCACAGTCTCCGTCACGGATCATTCTCGCTCCGATGGCTATGGCATGGTTACCTGAGGCACAGGCTCCCTGGGGGGAAAAGATCGGGCCGGTAAAACCCAGCAGCATCCCGGCCTTTCCGGCCGGCAGGTTGGCACATATGTTGGGCAGCAGGTAGGGACTGACCTTGAACGGACCCCTGTTAACATAGTTGTCCATGGCAATCCGGTACGCATCCGTCCCGTTGAGGGCCGAGCCGATCAGGCAGCCGGTTCGGGGGCCGATTTCAGGGGTGATTTCCAGGCCTGCGTGTTCCAGGGCCTTGCGGCAAACCTCCATGGTCAGAAATATATAGGCTGCGTCCCAGAGAGAAGCCTCTTTTCGGTCAACGTAGGGGAGTGTGCTTGGGTCCCAGTCTGGAATTTCGCCCACCACATTGCTGCGGCTTGAAGTTTCGCACCGGCTTATTTTGCTTAAACCGGACTGACCGTTTACGGCTCCTTGCCATGTTTTAGCAAAGGTATTGCCCAGGGCGGTGGCAGCACCGTAGCCTGCAACAAAAACCTTTCTGTTTTTCGGTGCCTTCATATCAGCGAGTTACTCAGCTCTTTTAAAAATCGCACAGGCATTGCATCCGCCAAACCCAAAAGAATTTTTTAAAATATATTCCTGTTGCAGGGGACGTTTTCCTTCGGCAACGCAATCGATATCAATTTCTGGATCTTGCGTGTAATTGATGGTCGGAGGAACAATATTGTCCTGCATCCCCTGTAAGGAGAAAATGGTTTCCAGTACGCTGGAGGCGCCCATGGCGTGACCGATGAGGGATTTGTTGGCACAGACCGGGGGCAGGCTGTCAGCAAAAATTGCCTTCAAGGCATCATATTCAACTTTATCACCTACCCTGGTTGAGGCAGCATGGGCGTTAACGGCTGCAATGTCTGCCGGGTTGAGCGAGGCGTCTGCAAGGGCATCAACCATACATTGTTTAATGGTCTCGAAAGAGGGGGCGACAAAATGATGGGCATCCGAGGTCATGCCCCATCCGGCAAGCTCGGCTTTATGGTGCAGGCCATGGGACATGGCAAATTCTCGAGTGGTAAGGATCACGGCCCCGGCACCTTCGGAAAGGACAAAGCCCCGCCGGTTGGAAGAAAAGGGGCGGCTGGCTGTCTGGGGCGGATCGTTTTCCCGACCTTCTTTGGGGTTATAGACTCCGTTCATGGTATAAAAACCGGCCACAATCGGTTCAACCAGGGCAAAGTCTACCGCTCCGCAGATGACAACATCGGCCCTGTTTTGCGCCAGAAACATGGCGCCGATCAGTATGGAGCTTAAGCCGGTGGCACAGGCGGTGATGGTAGAGGTAATCGGACCCTTCGCTCCCGTCTCGATGGCAATCTTGCCGCCAACCATGTTGATACATGAGTTGGGATTGGCATAGGGGTGGGGGAGTTTGTTTTCGGTTTGTAATCGTCTGTCGGCATTGAGGACTGCATCCAGCCCGCCGACGGCTGAGCTATAGGTGACCGCTACCCGCGGTGCAAGCTCAGGGGATATTTCAATTCCGCTTCTCTGCAGGGCCCGGACCACCGAAAGCATGGAGTACTTGAAGACCGGTGAGCTCCAGCAGGCCTGATGTCTTGCGGTCAGAAAGGAGTAGGGCTCTTCATCAATATCCGGTACCTGGCCGGCTATCCGCACCGGAAAATCATCGGGCAGGGGGAAGCGGGTTAAGGGACCGATACCGCTGGTCCCATCAAGGGCCAGACGCCACTGGCTATCCAGGTCGCTGCCAAGTGGAGATATGGCATCGTAGCCGACAATGACCGCGTCTTTTGTCCCCATAGATCGTTACCAGGGGATGAACTGGTAGAGTTTGGCAAACATTTCGTATACTTCGATCCAGTTTTGCAGGTCCTTGGCGGTTTTTATATGGGCTCTTTTGTTGACCATGACCCAGCTCATGTGAGCGGCTCCGTCCTTGCAGGTGGAGCAATCGCGGGTTTCCGAGGTGCAGCAGCGGTGCATGGTCTGGAGGTCGGATGCCCAGCGGATGAAGTTGGTCAGCCGTTTCGGGCGGGGATCACGTTTATCGATGGGTTCGGTCACCGACGGACATTCCATCCAGCCAAATGGCCTGCCGAGCATGGTGCCGGTGGTAATGATTTCGTGATAATATTTAGACGAGATGACTGTTTGCGGGTACTTATCCAGCATGTCATCCATTTCCTGCCGTACGGCAACAAGTTCATCCGGCTGCCAGGAAAAGCCGTCCACCCCTTCGTCATTGGACAGCAACTGCATGTGGACTTTCAGGCCGACATCGGCAATCTTGCGAATGATTTTTTCCGTCTTGCCCAGTTGTTTGGGGGTAATGGTGTACAGATAGTAGGCGTGGGAATCGCCTTCGTAATTGGCGCTGGATATGGCAAAGGTGTCTTTGCCACGGAGGACATTTTCATCTTCTGCATCTCCCCATAGAGAGAGGCCGACCATCATGTCGGGGAAACGATCACGGGGTACTTTGATCAAGCCGTTGGTCGCGCAAAAGGTGGGCAGGCGTTTGTAAAAGGCCTCGATCCGGTCAAGGCAGAGGGTAGGCTCGCCCCCGATGAGGATGGCAAGGTTTACTCCTCTGGCCATTTCTTTTTCAACAAAGGCGTGCCATTTCTCCACATCTTTTTCTTCCGAGGCCGCTTCATGCTCGCCCGAGGAGAAGAAAAAACAGCCCTTACAGCGCAGGTTGCAGCGATCGGTTACATCGTATATTGAGCTGCGGATATTGAGCTTTGATATTTTTTTATAACGCTCATACCAGTGATCATCAAGCAGGGAGCTGACTGTTATCATGACTATTCAGGAAGTACGGATTATTTTGGCGGCGGCGAAACAAGCGTATTACAGAGGTTCGGCCCTTTTTCATACCCTCGAACCCAGACGGCAAGATAGGTATCAACATAATCCAACCAGGCCGAGAACGTCACCGGGTCGGTGGCATGACGATACATCCGGGCGGTGACCACGGCACTGCCGGCGGCATAATGACGGCAGTCGTCACAGTCCGTATCCGGCACGCAACAGGCAGCATCCCGATCCCATTGTAAATTGGTGCGGTACTGCCTGAAAGAGCGGCCAAGGCCGATGTCGGTTGATGGGTTCATCCTGGGGTAGGAACAGGAAAACAGCTCGTGCAGGCCAAGATCATGGGTATGGGCGACGATATTGTATGGGGAGAACAAAACGGTATCAGGATACTCGGTAAGGAGTTCACCCATGACTCTGCCTGTCTCGGCAAGGGTTTCGGTATTATGACGTAGAGGGCCTGTATAGCCGACGGGAGCGGAAAACATGTTAAAGGTTATCTGTTGCCCATTTTTTGCCAGCAGCTCTGTTACCTCCCTGGCCTGATCAATATTGACCGGGGTAAAGGTGTAGACAAAAACTGCACGGGGATCGTCCTTATAGTTGGCCATTTGCCGAACCAGCATATCATCTGCTTTTCTGATTGCACGACTGGTCTGGTCATTGCCCCAGACCGAGATATGGATTCGGTAATCGATTTCCCGCTGGATTGGCTTAAGGCCATTGCTGGCAATGGCGCCAAGGGGAATAACCTGATAGCAGACTTCACATATTTCGGGCACAAGTGACGGTTCGGCCCCGGCAAGAACGACAAAGGTTATGCCGCGCTTTTTTTCCGCCTCAAGCAATTGCTTCCAGGCTAAAGGGTTGTTGTTTTCATGCGCGAACTGTTTTTCGCCGGTGAAATAATAACACCCTTCGCAACGGATATTACAGCGGTTGCTCATGTCATAGGTGGATTCACGGAGGAAAAAATATTTTCGAACCTTTTCCCAGCGTTCCCTGATGACAGGATCTGCTATAATGTCTGAGAATTTATAGGTTTGTTTTTCTACTGCCGGAGCTGTCACTCTTCTTCGCCACTGTTAAGCTTGGTGTTGATGTAGTCTGCAATGATGCGTACGGTTGTCAGCTTGGGGTAATCATCTTCGTCGATACGGATACCGTACTCATCTCGAAGAACCAAGGCGATAGTTGCCAGGTCCATGGAGTCTATACCGACCTCATCGACCAGATCAAGATCGGCATCAAAGGTTTCCGGGGTAACATCTTCGAGTTTAAGTTCATTGATGATGATTTCAGCGATTCGGGTGATGGTCGGGTTAATATCGTTACTCATGAGGGTTCAGTTGCAGTTGAAGAGGGTTGCAGAGTGATCATGCCTGAGCAGACATCTTCAGTTCCGCTTGTTATTTTGAAGTTATATTGATTTTCCTTGTTGCCGGCGGAGGCATGAACATCGAGTTTTTCGCCTGGCCTGACTATTTTTCTGAATTTTACCCGGCTTAAACTTGTTATCCTCAGCCCATCCTGCATTGCGCCGGCAATGAGATCGGCAACTATTTCCAGCTGGGCAATGCCAGGTAAAATAGGGTCACCGGGAAAATGGCCGGAAAACCAAGGCGACTTGGCATCCGTTGTCACGGACGTACTCATTACATCTTGAGCCATTTTTATTAATAATACTAAAAGTTATCGTGATTAGTCCAGGTTAAATCTTGCAACCGGGGGCATCGCTGGGATTATAAGAATCGTAAGACGTCTCTATATACCACTAAGGTCGGAATTTCACAAGTAAGGCATCTTTTCCGACCCTCTGATCCATGGGAAGTTGTTGAATACATATCAGAGGTATTGACGAAGGAGTTTGTTCTTAGCCCTGAATCCGTGACCAAAAACTACTGTTTGCTCTTTAATCTATTAGGAGTTATCGAATAAATTGCGAATTGTGCGTGATCTGATAATTTCACCTGATTGCCCTTCGGGGCGTCGGGCAGCGGCCCATCTGCTTCGAAGTCTGCGCTTATCTGTCATCAACCACTCGATATCACAACAGGATAATCGTGCGGCTTCTTTCGCGCATCTGAACCACTGGCGAACGCTCACGGATTCAGGTTAGCGAATAAGATACTCCCAGAGTGGGCCGGTGAATCCTCGGTTATGCAGTTTATCGACAATTGATGCGCTATCGGCTCCGCCGGAACCAATAATCCAGTTGATTCGTTTGTCGGCATGTTGTGTAACAAGAGCTTCGATGGTTTCACGGTCAATGTCGTCAGCCTCATAATAAACAGGCTTCAGCATATTGGTTTCCCGGGTTATTTTTCCCTCTGCAAGTGCGATGTCAAAAAGAGGGGTTCGAGGATAGATTCTGATGCCGATGAAAAAGAACAGGGCTGCTTTATCGAGATATTCTATGTTCTCAAGGCTTTCTTTGATCGTTGACGTCGACTCTCCCGGCCCCCCCATGAGCATGTAATGGGCCACATGGAGGCCTGCCCCTCGGGCCTGTCTGTGGGCTGCAAAAACATCCGCTGCCCGAAAGGGTTTGCGGTAGGATTGCAGCATTCTGTCGGCAAGAGACTCGGTTCCGAACTCCACATGTTTGAGACCGGCATCCTTCATGATGGTGAAATAATCCCCAGGCAGCCTGACCGGAGCAAAAAATCCACCCCAGGGAATGGTGATGCCGATCCTGCGAAAGGCCTTGCCTACTTCCAGGCTGTGGTTGATGTCTGAATTAAAGGCAGAGTCGGTGATGAAGAAATATTGCGCACCAGCCTCCTGCAGGCGCAAGGCCGTTCGGGCCACCTCGTCCGGTTCCGAAAGGCGATGTTTGCCACCTTCAATATGGGGGTAAGGGCAGTAAATGCAGCGAAATGAACATCCCCGTTTGGTTTGTAGGTTCAACATGCTCCCCTTGTCCAGGTAGAACCGGTAGTGGGGAAAGCTACTGCCGAACTCTCTTCTCAAGCTTCCGTTCCATGGCGGCGGGATTGTCTCATGAACCTCAGCCGCAAGCACTCCGGGCAGGTTTTTTCCATCCTCGCCTTTTTCCAGGGCATCCACGAGCAGACGGAATCGTTCCCCTTCGCCGATAATGCCGTAATCCACCTGAAGGGCGGCAAAGACTTTTTCGGGCATAATGGTAAACCCACTGCCGCCACAAACAATGATCGCCGCACTGCGCCTGCGTAGCCACGCAACCAGTTCCTGGTACTCCTTGATAAAGTAGAGCGGGTCACCGGCTTCGGTATTATCAATATTTCGACAGGATAGGCCAATGATTTCCGGGGAAAATCCCTGTAAGATCAGATCGAGCTCATCCCGGTTTACTATATTCATGTCCGCTATCTGCACCTGGTGGCGGTCGGAAACAGCACCGGCCACATAATCAAGACCTATGGGATATACAGGGTAGGGAACCGAGAGTGTATTGGGAGAGATGAGCAGGATCTTCAAGGGCGGATAAACTCCATGGCCGTAATGCATTTGCCCAGGCCGAGAACAAGTATTTTTTTATTCGCAAGCGGCAGGTCTTTCTCCTTGGTTAATGCTGCCGGCACCTTACCGTGTTCAAGAAAGGATGTCGCTATAGTTGCAGCAACAGCGGAGGCGGATGCAAACTCGCCGGTAAGGGAGCGGTAGCGGATAACGGGCGCAGTGTTTCCTGTCCGGGTAAGGAACTGGTGCAGCTGTGCCTCTCCGTCTTCTTTTACGGCAGCAGGAATACCGGCAAGGATCAGACCGCAGTCTTCCTCGATCTGCCCTTCTCCTTTGGTCCAGGCAATAAGTGCGGCAATCGCATCATCCGCCCTGTGGCTTGCGTAAAAAGGTACCCTGACCCTGCATCGGTCCTCTTCTGTCTTTCGACTGACAACAAAGGCCCCGCCACCGTCGGCAAGGGGTGTGTCGGCAGCAATGGAAGGATCAAGCAGCGGCGAAAAATGTGTATGGCCCTCATCGGCGCCTAAGACGAAGGCGGATTGATCCGAACCCTTAATCAGGAGATCTGCTGCAAGCAGAGCCTGGGCAAAGGAGTCGTCACCGCCGCTGGTGGTGATGTTGGCTCCTGTGGCAGCGAACATGATGGCAATCTGACCGGCCGGTCCATTGTGGACGGAGCCGACAAAATCCGTGGGGCTGGGAAATTGCTCCTTCGATTCATTCAGGCGATCGAGAAAATCATAGGTTTCTGAAAGTGCGCCCCAGCCGGTGCCCATAAAGACGGCAGATGGGGCGTGGGCAAGACCGGAATCTTCATGGGCGGCCAGTGCCAGTGCCAGTGCCATGCGGGGTAAACGTTTGAGACGGCGGATTGTTCGGGGTGGCAGGTTTTCGGATATCAACTCAAGGGGAGCCATTCCACCAACAGAATCGCCTTGCAAAAGTCGAGTTATGGTGGCTGCTTGGCCACCGGCTCCGCTCAGGCAACCGGTGCCGTGGATGGTCAGCCACTGTTCTTTGGGTTTTTGTAGAGTAGATGTTGAAGCAGAGGCACGAGGTTTACCTATGACCAGGCTGCCGTTATTACCACCGAAACCAAAAGAATTGGAAAGGACGGTTGTTACCTCTTGCCTGACGGGGTGTGGTAGCGGCTGCAAACCAAGAGCGGGATCAGGCTCATGACAGCCAGTGTTGGCTGGGATCAGGTTCTGGGAAACGGAAATCGCTGCTATCACAGCCTCTATGGCCCCGGCCGCTGCAAGGCTGTGTCCTGTTGCTCCTTTTATGGAAGAAAGAGGCGGGGGGACGGTAAAAAGGTTGAGGACGGCTTTGGATTCGGCCTGATCGTTTTCCCTGGTGCCGGTACCGTGGAGATTGATGTAGTCGATTTCGGCCGGTAGCCGGTTGGCATCTTTAAGCGCATTTTCCATGGCAACAAAAGCACCGTTCCCATCCGGGTGCGGAGCGGCCGGATGATAGGCATCGCAGGAAAGGCCTGCTCCGAGCAGTTCCGCATAGGGTTCTTCTTCGGGGTCTCGGGTAGTTAACAGCAGCATGGCCGCTCCTTCAGCGACGGCCATGCCCTGTCGGTTACTATCCAAGGGCCTGCAGCCGTCACGGTCGACAAGTTGCAGTGAATGAAACCCGAAATACGTCAAGCGGCAGAGGGAATCAACACCGCCGGCCAGAACCTGTTCCGCTTTACCTGCTCGGAGCATTTCCAGGGCCAGGCTGATCGCGACTGCCCCAGAGGAACAGGCCGTGGAAACGGTAAGCAGCGGGCCGCTGCAGTGGTATTGTTGGCCAAGGTCCTCAGCAACAGTGGTTAAACCGTGATACTTGTAGAATGTTTTGTTCTGTTCCTTTTTTCTTAGGAGTTGTTCCGTGGTCAGAATGCCGCCGGTAGTGGTACCGACAATGACTGCATCAGGGGGGAGGTTGCAACCTGACATGGCCTGATCTGCTGCAATCCTGGCCAGGTGATGGGTTCGGGGAAGGGGTCCGGGATTTATCTCCTGGTCGATCTGACCTACCGGCAGAGGATCACTCCCCTGGAGCAGAGAAAAGAGCTGCAAGGGGCCGATAGCGGTATTATTTTCACGTAGCGCTTTCTCTGTGGCCGGGAGCCCGGATCCGAGAGGGCTGATAATACCGATACCGACAATGTAGACAGGGGATAGCGTCAAGCCGAGTGACCGGTTCTGGTTTCGTTAATATATTCAGCCAGAGCTTTTAAGCTTGAAAACACCTTCTCTCCCACTTCCTGGCTGTTAATTACTACGCCATAATCCTTTTCGACCATGACCACCATTTCCAGTACATCAATGGAATCGATTCCGAGGTCACCGCCCACCAGCTGAGCGTCTTCGTTCATGTCTTCCGGTTGTATGTCGGTAAGGTTGAGAATATCAATCAGCTTGATTTTGAGCTCTTCAGTTAATGTGTTCATGTCTTTTTTTTGTTTCCGGCTATACCTTTGTCGAGGTTTGTGCTAATGAAGCTTCAGTAAATATTGATATATATAATGACTCTATCAGGTTGTCATCAGATTTGGCAGCAAATTCATGAAATGCCGTGTCTGGGTCCCTTTGCACAAGATATTCCATGAACGTACCACAACTTTCCGAACTGACGCTTGAGGATCTCCTTCCGCATCGCGGCAACATGCTGTTTATCGATGAGGCCCTTGAGGTTGATAGTACCCATGCGCTCACCCGTTCAATTGTCAGAAAAACCTGGCCACTCTCCTCTCAGCGAGGTGTCCGTCCTTTGATTCTTGTTGAATTGGCGGCCCAGGCTGCCGGTGTTTGTAATGGTTGGGACAGAATACAGACTCAAGGGCTGGATTCGGAGCAAATGGGCTGGCTGGTGGCCATAAAGAAGGCGGATTTTTTTATTGATTACCTGCCGTTTGGCAGCGTAGTCCTTGCCAGGGCCGAGAATACATATAGCTTTGCAAATTTACGGGAGGTGTCCTGTGAGCTGTGGATGGAGGATGAACTTATCGGTAAAACCACGTTGCAACTTTTTCAGGCAAATGAACAATGATGAACTCGCAAAAAGGCGAAAACGACATTTGCACTGTAAGGAAACACAGCGACTTATGGCCTTTCCGCCGTCGGTGGTGAGGCTTTTTACGACACCGACCACAATGATGAACTCGCAAAAAGTCCTAAACGCCGTTTGCACTGCACATAAATATAAATACAATGAGTACCTTTCCACCGTCGGTGGCGAGGTTTTTTACGACATCGACCACAATGACAGCAGAAAATAAAGACCAGACAGCCATAGTTACCGGCGGCAGCAAGGGGATCGGCAGGGCGATTTGCATAGAATTGGCCCGAGCCGGGTATTACATAGTCGTCAACTACATGCATGATAACAAGGGTGCTGAGCAGACCCTGGCAATTGTAGAAAATGAAGGCGGCCGGGGCGAGATATATCAATTTGATGTCAGGGACGACCAGATTGCTGAAAGGGTCATTGATGATATTGGCAAGCGGCAGGGCAGCATAGACGTCCTGGTCAACAACGCCGGTATTATTGCCGACGGTCTTTTTATGATGATGCCCCCGGCTAACTGGCATTCGGTTATCGACACCAGCCTGCATGGGTTTTACAATATGACCCGTCCGGTATTGGAAAACATGGTGCGGCAGCGAAGTGGCGCTATCGTCTCCATTTCATCTGCCGCATCCCTGATGGCCAACAGGGGACAGGCAAACTACTCGGCAGCCAAGGCAGGATTAAACGCTGCCAGCAGGGCGGTTGCCTCGGAAGTTGCCCGTCTCGGCATCCGGGTCAATGTGGTCGCCCCAGGGTTGATCGAAACGGATATGATTGAAGCCGCTCCGAAAGAACATATTAAAAATATGATTCCCATGGCCCGGATCGGCAAGCCGGAGGAGGTGGCGAAGGTTGTTGGCTTTCTCTGCTCTGATGCTTCTTCGTATATAACCGGGCAGGTTCTTTCGGTGAATGGAGGAATGTTTTAGTGAAAGGTTTGCTAGGCATCGGTGCGGTTTTTGCGTTTTTCCTGTTTGGCCTTATTGAGGTTCTGGCCGTGGAGCGAGTCCCACAAACCGATTTTCGGCTGCAGTCAGTTCAGGCTGATTTCAGCCAGGAAAAACACCTTAAAATTTTGGTCCGGCCTATTTTTTCTCAGGGGCAGTTTTTCTTTCAGGCACCAGGGTCCCTGCGCTGGGAGTACAAGGATCCAATTCACTCTATCTTGCTGATGCATGGCGGTAAGATCAGGAAGTTTATTGATAGAAATGGCCGGCTGGTTGAAGACAGGGGAATGCGTCTTGATGCGATGCAGGTTGTCCTTGGTGAAATCAGCGGCTGGCTTGAAGGGAAATTTACCGATAACGCAACCTTTAGGACAAGCTTCATTAACGAGCAGACCATTCTTCTGACCCCGAAGGAAGCGTCACTTGAAGCCTATATCAGCAGCATTGAACTCAAACTTGCCGATCAACGCGGTCTTCTTCGCTCTGTGACTATTTTTGAAGGACCTGATTCCTTTACCAGGCTGCTCTTTTCCAACACCGTTTTGAACCAGTCGATACCAGTGGAAATCTTTTCAGTGCCGTGAAACGTTCTTCAGTCTGTCTTGTAATGTTGTTGTTTATTCTCACCTCCTGTGCTGTGGTAAAACCACAGCGATTGCCGCAACTCGTTGCCGAGCAACCCGTGTCCCAAAATACGGAAGAGAAGAAGGTTTGTGCATCAGTCTATCCCGCCGGCCGGTGGCAGTTTATCCATTCCATTGAATTTTCAATGGCCGACGGTCCAGGGAGTACGGTGGTCGGCGTTACCGTGCTGGGAGAGGATAAAATCAGAAGTGTCCTGATGACCATTGAAGGCTTTACCTTGTTTGAGGCACTATATCAGAGTGAATTGGAGGTCTTTCGGGCGGTTCCACCCTTTGACAAGCCGGAATTTGCCGCCGGGCTGATGAATGATGTCCAGGCGATATTTCTCCGTCCGCCCGAAAACACTATTCAATACGGGACTCTTGCCAACGGTGTAGCCTGTTGCCGAATGAGAGGGGTTGGCGGTGCAGTAACAGATGTCCTACCGTTTGGTAACGGCTGCTGGCAGATCAATACCTATAACATTGATATGACAAGGACACGAACCATTATCGCCCGTTCCTGCAGCAACTCTGGTTCAGATCGTATTCCCGGGGAGCTGGAATTGACAGCCCCCGGTGCAAACGGTTATACCCTGAAAATGACCCTGATAAGCGCAGAAAAATTATAAACCGTCAGAACACATCAACATGAGATTTAAACTGATATATCCCAGGTGGGCCAAGCTGAGCCGACAGACCGAGTTCCATCTGCCGCCGCATGGGCCGGTGGTGTTTGCCGCCACCCTGCCCGATGATGTTGATGTCGACTTTGTGGATGAAAATCTGGAAACCATTGATTTTAACGAGCCGGTTGATTTTGTCGGCATATCCATGATGCTGACCGTCCAGGTCAAGCGGGGCTGGCAGATCGCCGATATTTATCGCAGGAAAGGAATCCAGGTAATTTTTGGCGGTATTGCGACCATGCTCCATGCCGAGGAAACAATGGAGCATGCCGATTCCGTGTTTCTCGGTGAGGCAGAGGGCCGGATGGAGCAGGTCCTAGCTGATTTCCGACAGGGTACCTTGCAGTCTTGTTACAACTTTATCGAACAGCGGCCCGATATTGGAATGGTGGGGCCGGCCCGAAGGGATATTCTCAGTCGAAATCTGTATAACTACAAAGGCGTGCAGATGGTTGACCTGGTTCATGCATCCAGGGGTTGTCGTTTCAATTGTTACCCCTGTGCCGTTTCCTATCTTGGCGGGCGGGAATTCAGGCCACGGCCGATTGACAAGGCGGTGGCCGAAATGGCGCAAATTGATAATAATCGACTCTTTATTGTCGATAACTCCCTGGCTCAGGACACCGAGTGGGAAATGGAGCTGTTCCGGGAGATGATACCGCTGAAAAAAAAATGGTGCTCCCATCCCATAGAAGACAAGCCCGAAGTCCTTGACCTGGCCGCTCAGGCAGGGGCCTGGTACGTGTATCAGGCTGTTTTTGACACCTCGGATTATATCAAGGAGCGGGTCAAGCGCTATCACGACCATGGGATCGGGGTTGAAGGGACCATCTTGCTGGGGCTTGACAGTCACACCGAAGATTCGATCAAAAAGCTGATTGACTTTCTCCTTGAAATTGAACTTGACCTGGCCGAGTTTACAGTGCTGACGCCCTTTCCTCATACCAAAGCTTATACGGACTTGAGCCGACAGAACCGTATTTTATCCCATAACTGGGATAATTATTCCGCAGACCGGGTGGTTTACCAGCCAAAACATATGAGCGCGGAAAGGCTACAGGAACTTCTTGATTACGCCTGGAACAGCTTTTATCAGGATGAATCGCAGAAAATGAAAATGGTCAAACTGTTCCAGCAGGTCGTCAAAAAAGAGATGGAAGATAACACCTTCAAGCCAAGGGACAGAACGCTTGCCGGGCGGTCCTTTGGCAAAGATGTGATCAGGTAAGGTGACTATGTCATTACAGGTGGATACTGAACGGTCCATACAGGATATACTTGCCGGGCCGAAATTTCCAGATAAGGAGTTTGTTCGTTCCGGGGCAACCTTTGCCCAGGTGTATGCAATGGCAGCGTGGTTGCGTACCGCTCTTGCCGGTTCTGAGAATGCGGAGGCTGCCGTCTGTCTGGCAGCTGAAAATAAGGCAATCATTGCCGCGGCATTGCTGGCTTCCCTTGCTGGGGGACCGACTCTCCTGTTGCCGTATGCCTTTTCAACTGAGGCGCTTGCCCGGATGCAGCAGGCAACCGGTTTTACCTGTGCTATTACCGACGTCGACATGGACTTTCCACAAGGTACGCAACTCTTCCGTCCGCAAGTAGAGGGAACCGGAAAAATCTCCATCGATACCCGGGCCACTTCCCAAGCCGAATTGCTGAGAATTTTTACCGGCGGCTCAACAGGTACACCCCAGGTCTGGTCGAAAACAGGGGCAAACGTTTTTGCCGAGGGGCTTTTTCTTGCCCATCATTTTGCGGTAACGGAAAACGACCGCATTGTCGCTACCATCCCGCCGTACCATATCTACGGCCTCCTTTTTTCCATTGTCCTGCCGTTGGTCTCATCGGCCACCGTCATCGGTGAAATCCCGTCTTTTCCGGCTGAAATTGTCGATTCCGTACAGAAGCAAAAAGCCTCCATCCTTGCCTCTATTCCGGCCCATTACAGGGTACTGCGAGAACGACCTCTATCTGCTCCATCTCTGCGGCTGGCCTTTTCATCTGCCGGGATGCTCGATGTTCGCGATAATGAAGCCTTCAATCGGAAGAACCGGGTGGAGGTGGTGGAGGTCTACGGCTCCACCGAGTCCGGGGGTATTGCAACCCGCAACAGGTCGTTGGGAGAGAAGCATTTCACGCCATTTCCGACTGTGGACTGCAGGATAGAGGAACATCGACTTTTGATCCGTTCACCCTATCTTTCCCCCGATGTACCCATGACCATGGGCGAAAAGGGTTTTTTTGTCGTCGGCGATATGGTCGAGGACTGCGGGGCTAACAGCTTTGCTCTCAAAGGGAGAGTTGACACCGTCACCAAAGTGGGCGGCAAACGGGTTGACCTGGAAGAGGTGCGAAGTCTTATCAAAAACGAGCCGGATGTGGTCGACTGTGTAGTTCTGCCCCTTCCTGAACCCGGAGGCCGGGAACATAAAATCGTCGCCTTGATTGAGGGGGTTGGGGTCAATACTGACAAGGTCAGAAAGACCCTGGCCGGTTCCCTGGAGGCCTACGCCCTGCCGCGTGTAATGAGAACCATCAACCGGATTCCGATGAACGAGAACGGTAAATACGATCGTGCGGCCATTGTCCGTCTCTTTGATAGATGAATTTTCGTCAGGGTTTTACGGCAGGCTATGAATGCTTGGCAGCCTGGGCTGACCTCCTTGATCGAATCAATGTATTTCCGGTGGCGGACGGGGATACAGGCGCCAATCTGCGTATCAGTCTGGCACCACTTCGAGACCATACAACAGACTTCCAAGCAACCCTCACTCAGTTAGCCCGCTGTGCCACCGGAAATTCCGGCAACATTGCCGCTGCCTATTTTCGGGAATTTTGCCGGGCCGATGGCGCTCTTGATCTGGCTGAAAAAGCTGCCCTCGGAAGAGATAAAGCCCGGCAGGCGATTGCCAACCCCTGTGCCGGCACCATGTTGACGGTTTTTGACAGTCTTTCTGAGGCCCTTGATGCACAAACCGGCCCGGAAATCAATTTTTCGCATCTCTGCAAACAGCTCCGGCAGGCCGTGCTGACAACTGCGGATATCCAGCCGGAACTCAGGGCAGCCGGCGTTGTGGATTCCGGCGCCCTGGCCATGTTTATTTTCTTCGAAGAGTTTTTCAGACACATTACAAAACAGCCTGATGGGGCAGACTCCATCCTTGATCAGTTCAAGGGCAGCCTCGAAATTGATAGTGCATTTCAGGCCATCCCCGTCGACGGGTATTGCGTGGATGTCCTCATCCAGCCGGAAGCCGAACAGCATGTTAGCGATGAACGCCTTGCCGAGCTTGGTGAGAGTGTGGTTGTTGTCCCGGATGAGTCCCGGCTGAAAGTACATATCCACACTCCCGATCCCACAGGTCTGCGCAATCAGCTTAACACCTTTGCTGAAGTTCTCGACTGGTCGGATGAGCCGATTGAGCAGGTGGCGGTGAAACCGTTTTCCGAACCAGCAGAAAGTCAGTGTGTCCACCTTATGACCGATAGTGCCGGATCGATGACCAGGGAAATGGCCAGGCAGCATTCAATAAGTCTGCTCGATAGCTATATTATTGCTGCAGATCATTCGAGACCGGAAAGCCTGTATAACGCTGAGGATGTGTATGCTTTGATGAGAGCAGGCCAGAGGGTAACAACCGCCCAGGCCTCAACTTTTGAGCGGCATCATCATTATCAACGGGTTTGCAGTCAGTACCGTAAAACCCTGTACCTTTGCGTGGGGTCGGCCTTTACAGGCAACTATGCTACGGCTATCGCCTGGAAAGAGCATAATGACCCTGAAAACCGGCTGGAAGTGCTTGATACCGGGGCGGCATCCGGGCGTCTTGGCCTCATTGCCATGCTTGCGGCCCGTCAGGCACGGCGAACCGATAGCCCGGAACTGGTAATTGATTTTGCTCGGAAAGCGATGTCAAATTGTATGGAATATGTTTTCATTGATGAACTGAAGTATCTGGTGGCAGGAGGCCGGGTGTCAAAGGCAGGCGGGTTTTTCGGTGATCTGCTCAACATGAAGCCCGTTGTCAGCCCAACCAATGAAGGAGTGCGCAAGGTCGGCGTGGTCCGCAGCCAAAAGGGCCAACTCGACTTTGCCTTGAAACAACTGGATAAGCTATTTGATGCCTCTGTAACCCCTTTCATTTTGCTCCAGTATTCAGATAATAAAGAGTGGGTGCAATCTACAATACAACAACAGTTGCAGGACCTTTTGCCGAAAGCGGAAATATTGCTTATACCACTGTCGCTAAGCTCCGGCGTCCACATGGGTCCGGGAACATGGTCGCTCGCCTTTAGCCGGGCCTTTTGAAATGAGAGCCGCTATCGTCATTCCGGTCTACAATCATGGCCGGCAGGTGGGTGAGGTGATTCGGCAAACGCTAACGCTCGGTTTGCCGGTCTTTGTCGTGGACGATGGCTCAACCGACAGTACTCGGGAAATAATTGGGAATATAAGCGGGCTAACAACTCTCTATCACACGGAAAACCAGGGAAAAGGAGCGGCTCTTGTTACCGGTTTTACCGCTGCTCTGCAAGAGAACTGCAACTATGCCATCACCATTGATGCCGATGGTCAACATAAAGCGGAAGATGCTGCTGCCCTGCTTCAGGCCGTGCAGGACGATCGGCGTGCTCTGGTCGTCGGCAATCGGCAAGGAATGGCAGGGGAAAATGTGCCCTGGACCAGTAGGTTTGGCCGTGGTTTTTCCAACTTCTGGGTCAGGGCCTCCGGCGGCCCGAAGGTAATGGATTCTCAATCCGGCTTCAGGCTGTATCCTCTGCCTGAGGCCATGCAGCTGGAAGTACGGGCCAGGAGGTATCAGTTCGAGGTGGAAATCCTGGTCAAGGCCCGACAGCAGGGTATGGACGTTATAGAAGTGCCGGTACAGGTTGTCTATCAACCAAAGACCCTAAGGGTGAGTCATTTCAGACCATGGCTGGACTTTATGCGCAACTCGAACACCTTTTCCAGGCTCATATTTTCCCGACTTATCAGGGGACTGTTCAGGTTATGAAGGGGTGGCTGTATAGGCTGCTCACCTTGACCGGGCGAATGTTCGGTCTATGGTTTTTTGTCCTCATTTCCCGAAGTATTGCTGCCGGTTATTTTGTTTTTTCGAAAAATGTGCCGGAGAGTGCTCGTTTGTATGCTGCCCTCTATCCCGATAGATGGTCATTCTTTCATCGCTGGTGCACCTTTAAGCAGTACCAGAATTTTACCA
>CALZIH010000005.1 GCA_945787305.1 uncultured Desulfobulbaceae bacterium
GAATAAATTACAATTTGTCCTCCATTGCAAGGTACTTTCAATATATTTTAACTTTTTTTTCTTCGTCTGCGAACATATACTCAATCTGGATATGATCTAATCGAACCTTCTCGCAAGGAAAAAGCTCCCCGGGCTTCAGTGCATACTGCTCAGCCAGGAAGGACGTCGAATTAAAAGAAAATGAAAATTGTCGGTGTCGTAAAAAGCCACGCCACCGGCGGCGGAAAAATTATAACTCGTTGTATTTTTCTACATTGCAAGCGGTATTTTGGACTTTTTACGAGTCCATCAAAATTGGAGAAAAGCTGGCAAGCAATCCGCTCATTTTGCCAAATATCACTCGCCACTTCCTTGTGGCTGGGCAATCAACGTTCTGCTGTATACAGACTATCGTCCTGTCAGGTCTAATAATACCTTGCGCACGCCCGCCTTCTGAAAAAACCTGGCAATCGCTTGACGCATGCCCGGCTGGGCAAACCGATCGAAATCGTTCTCCTGTAACTGGAGAACAACGGTATCCTCTTCCAGTGGGTGCAACCGAACCCGGTTGCCGGAAAAGCCCAGTTTTTCGACACCTTTCTCGTAATCGGCAATAAGATCCAATCGATCAGTGGTGATTTCCAAACCACTAGGGATACGGGTTGCCAGACAAGATGAAGAGGGCTGATCCCAGGTATCGAGCTGCAGTTCACGGCTGACAGTTCGAATGTCATTTTTATCAAATCCTGCCTCGACAAGCGGCGTCTTGACACCGAGTTCACGGATGGCCTGGAGACCGGGTCTTCTCTCTTTCAGGTCATCGGTATTGGTTCCATCCATCAGGATCTGGAAACCCCGCTCGTGCATCTTGTCAACAAACTCTTTATAAACTCTCAGCTTACAGTGATAACATCGTCTTTCAGGATTACTTACAAATTCTTTCCAGGTCAGCGGCTGCAGGTCTACGGGTTGAAAATCAACTCCGGAATACCCATGACGAGCGGGCCAGCTCTCTGCCCGCTGTTGCTCATTCGGGCGGACCAGGCAGGTTCGGGCAAAGAGAACAAGGACATTCCCTGCCCCGAGAGCATCAAGGGCCGATTTCAACAAAAACGAGCTGTCTACTCCCCCGGAAAAGGCAATGGCAACTCTTGAATAGCTCTGCAGAAGCAAATGCAGATTTTCTATCTTTTTATCAAGAGACAAAAGAAACTCCCGGGCAAAGGCTATCAGAGCTGTTCTTCAAAAGAAAAGTCCACCGTGGGAAATTGCGCCACAGGTTCGCTGAGAAGAAACTTGTTATCATAGATCCATCCCTTAAGAATTTCCGCTATTTCCCTGGCCTTCACCACTGAAGAAAGCGGAGCGGTCGGCACCTTGTTACCGGCGACCTCAATGGTACCGCTTTTTAACTCCGCATAACTGACCTCACCGTAGTTACGGGCAATACCATTGGTATAATCATGTCCATAATCAACGACCTGGGTGAAAATTTCCTCATCGGAAACCGAAGTAAACCTGGCCATCTCTTCATTAAGAATCGGAATGGGAACGCCAAGTCCCACCGCCAGTGAACATCCATATCCCTGGATACTGATGCCACGTAACCAGTCGGCAGACATTTGCTTCAGGTCGCCCTGCACCATCATTGTCCCGGCAGGACGCATGGGAACACCGTTACTGCCCCGTGGTGCCCCTGGATTATGCTGGCTTCCATTCCAGGTCACATAGCCAATGCCGCCGCCGAGAAAAATCCTGGTTCCAAGACCTATAGTCCTATAGAGGGGATCATTTAAAAGCGGGCTCAGCTGTCCGGCACTGCAATAGTTGGCACTACGACATTTGGGTTTAAGGCTACCCATATAAGTATATACAGTCTTATCGGAAAAGTTGACCGCACAATTATAATTCTGATAGCCATTGCGGGGATTACAAAGAAGGGCATAGGGCAAATCTGCCAGGGTCACCTCTTTTTTGCACTTTCGGTTGGCATAACAATCGGTCGGATAGGCCTTGACCTCTAAAAAAACTTTCTTTCCGGCTACCAGGTCTTCGATGATATGGCCACCGCCATAGCGAAACTCACCGGGGTATATTTTATTGAGGGGGTCATCCTCGGCAGGTTCCGTTGCACCCAGGTAAATATCAACGGCAGCAAGACCTGCGTAGGCAGACACTTTATTAATCCAGACCTTTTGCGCCTTAATGGTAGGGTTTGTCTGACCAAAATTAAAAAATGCCCCGGAAGAACACATGGTGGAAAACGTGCCGGTGGTAACAACATCTACCCTGCGGGCAGCCTCGACCACACCCTCCTTTTTTACCACATCTATCATTTCCTCTGCCGTTACCACAACAGCCTCGCCAGCCTGAATACGGGCGTTAATCTCGGCATAGGTCTTGTTTACTTCAAATTCACTCATGGTGTTCTTTTCCATACGGATGTTTACCCATTTCTCATAAAAATGGAGGACAGTCTATTCTATAGTAGAATTATAGTAGAATTATCGGTGTCGTAAAAAACCTCGTCGCCGACGGCGAAAAGGTTATAACGCACTGTATTTACGCACAGCGCAAACGGCGTTTTGGACTTATTACAGGTCGTATCGGCAATGTATATATTGAAAACCAAGTCAAACGCAACTCTTTTTACGGTTGATCACCCTGGAACCCTGATTTTTTCTTTGCAACAGGATCAAGATGCTTTAGCATAGGGTGTTTAGTATCAACCGCACATCAATATCCCACGGATGGTCGATCCAATACGTATCCATTGACCGAGAACACATACTGAATATAGAGTACGACATGAACGAAGACAAACAGACTATTCCCCAGGTACGGGACCGTATCGACGAAATAGATGATACGATTCTCACCCTGTTGAGAGAACGATTGGCCTGCGCAAAGACCATAGGCCAGCTGAAATCAGAAACCAACCGGGCTAAGTGGGATCCCAAACGTGAGCTTGAAATCTACGAACGCCTATTAAAAGATAACAAGGGAGGCTTTCCGGAAAGGGCCTTGCGCTCTATTTTTCACGAAATTATTACCACCTGCAGGCTCTCGCAAAAAAAAACAACCGTAGCCTACCTTGGTCCGGAGGCCACTTTCACTCACCTTGCAGGTGTCAAATATTTTGGGCAATCAGCATCGTATAACGCCCTGGAATCCATTGACGAAGTATTCAACGATGTGGAGAAAGAACGGGTGGAATACGGTATTGTCCCGGTCGAGAACTCCATCGAAGGGGCAGTGTTCTCCACCCTTGACTCCTTCATGAAATACAGTGTGAAAATCTGTGGTGAACTGCAGTTGGCCATATCCCATAACCTGGTCTGTCAATCGGGGAATATTGAGGACATCCAAACCGTGGCTTCTCATGCCCAGCCCCTGGCCCAATGTCGGGAATGGTTACGAAAACACCTGCCCGACATCCCTACCCTGCCGGTTTTTTCCACCGGCGGCGCGGCGCAAATGGCCGCTAATAACCCGAACATAGGGGCCATCGCCAGTTCCCTGGCTATCAAAACATATAATCTGCAGGTGGTGGTTAAGGGTATTGAGGATTACCAGGGCAATACCACAAGGTTTCTGGTCATCGGCAGGCAAGCCCCTGTCAAAAGCGGCAACGATAAAACCTCCCTGCTTCTTGGCATTGCCGACCGTCCCGGCGCATTGAACGAAGTGCTCACCGTGCTCTCTGCCAAAAATATCAACCTGGCTAAAATCGAATCACGGCCGATTAAGGGCAAGCAATGGCGTTACCTGTTTTTTCTCGACATGATTGGGCATATCGAGGATCCGGTTATCAGTGAAGGTTGTAATATTATCAAACAAATATGCCCATACTACGAATGGTTGGGCTCTTACCCTCTTGGTGACAATCCCGAGCTGGGTTTGTGCTGAGCAGCAGCCGTTCTCATGTCACTTCTCCTCAGCTGTCAGGGACTGGCTAAGTCCTTTGGTGCCCAATCCCTGTTCTCCGGTATTGATTTCGTTCTCCACAGTGGCGATCGCGTAGGACTCATCGGCCCAAACGGATCCGGAAAATCGACGCTACTTAAAATTCTCAGTGGCAAGACCCAGGCCGACGATGGCCGTCTCTTTATTCAGAAACATATCCGTATCAGCTACCTAGCCCAGGAAGACACCTTTGCTGAAGATAAAGGCATCGCCGATAACCTGCTGGCCGGGTTAGAGGATGTTGTCATTGAAGAGGCGGAGGCCCACAACCGCGCCCATACCCTGATCAGCCGGGCCGAGTTCCCGGATCCCGGTTGCCCGGTGAACATGTTATCCGGCGGTTGGCGCAAACGGCTTGCCATCTGTCGCGCCCTGATTATCCATCCCGATATCCTGATCATGGACGAGCCCACCAACCACCTTGACATTGAAGGTATTCTCTGGTTGGAAAAACTCCTTGCCGCTCGCCTTCCTGAAAGTCCTTCCGCCTTTCTCATGGTCAGCCATGACCGCCGCTTTCTTGAAAACACTGTTAACCGGGTTATCGAGCTTTCTGGGGCCTACCCGGAAGGTGCCCTCCAAGTCCAGGGAGTATACAGTGATTTTCTGGCCAGGCGACAGGAATTCATGGAGCAACAACAGGTTCTCGAAACGCGACTGGCTAATAAAATGCGGCGAGAGACGGAATGGCTGCGGAGAGGACCAAAGGCCAGGGCAACAAAAGCAAAATATCGCATCGATGAAGCCGGACGCCTGCAGGATGAACTGGGTGAGGTCAGGACACGAAACCGTACCGGAGGTGAGGTCCAGATCGATTTTACCGCAACCGGCAGGAAAACAAAAAAACTGCTGACCGCAACCGGCATCGGCAAATCCTACGACGGCAAAGCTCTCTTTAACAACCTGAACCTGACCCTAACCAATGGTTCTCGAATAGGTCTACTTGGTCGTAATGGCTGTGGTAAATCGACCTTGATGCAGATTCTAGCCCATGCTGCAGAGCACAAGAGTGATTTCCGCCCCGACAAGGGAACAGTTGAGACCGCTGAAAATATCCGTATCGTTTCTTTTGATCAGCGAAGGCAGCAACTGGATCAGGATCAGACCCTCAGGCGCGCCCTTTCACCCGATGGAGACAGTATTCTCTATCGTGACCAGTCTATCCATGTGGTTACCTGGGCCAAACGGTTCCTCTTTCGGGTCGACCAGCTGGAGACCCCGGTCAGCAGACTCTCCGGCGGCGAACAGGCCCGAATATTGATAGCCCACCTCATGCGGCAACCTGCAGACGTCCTCCTGCTCGATGAGCCGACCAATGATCTTGATATTCCGTCCCTGGGTGTACTGGAAGACAGTCTGCTTGAATTCCCGGGCGCCTTGATCCTGGTAACCCATGACCGGTTTCTCCTGGAAAAAGTCTGTACCCAGGTGCTGGGCTTTGATGGTCGCGGCAAGACCGAGTATTTTGCCGATTATCAACAATGGCTCCAGTGGATGCAGAAACCCCTGCCACAAGAAAAGACCACTTCAAAAAATGATAGTCCACCGCCTGTCCAGAAAAAAAAGAAACCCAAAAAACTCTCCTACATGGATCAGCGAGAATATGACTCGATTGAGGAAAAGATCCTTCTGCTCGAAGCGCGATTGGAAGAATTAGCGGTCTTGCTTGCAGATCCGGAAATCGTAGCAAACCATGACCTTGTTGCTGAGCACTGGAAGGAGCAACAGCAAGCACAGGAAGAAGTAGAGCAGCTCTACGATCGCTGGCAAGAGCTGGATGCCATCAAGCAAGGTTAAATGTAATCAGGTCGGATTGCAAACCCACCTTCAAATCTCGATACACAAATATCATATCCCATCCGTCAGATATTACCCGCTGTATTTAATCTGGTTCAAAACAAACACTCCAGACTGATTAAATGTAGCCGATTAATACAAACAGAACCCAAGAACAACGTCAATCTCCTAATAAGAGAGGACAACGTTGGCTTTTTAGCGTATAGTTAGAGGCAATTCTATTAACTACACGGAATATACAGAGATGCTGCCGGCACAGCGCATCCGGAAAAACTGTGGATTTCCCCTCTTATTCTTCAGGTAGATAATATTATGATCCGCCCACCTGTCTTATGTTTCAGAGCAATCGATTGTTTCCTCATTACAACAATTATTTACTTTAGTACGCTCAACCCACTCCCTAGTCGTGCACAACAACAAAACAGCCCCACCCCCATATATGTCGGCTCCGAGGCATGTAAACCCTGCCACGAAGAAGAATATGCGAGCTTTGTGCAGCATGCAAAAAAAAGCAAGTCATACCGAAGCATTGAACGCCTTGAAAAAGGTCTGAGCGAAGAAGACCTGAAGAAATGTTACGGTTGCCACACAACCGGCTACGGCAAGCCCGGGGGCTTTACCAGCTTAGAAGAAACCCCGGAATTGAAAAACGCCGGCTGCGAAGTCTGCCATGGTCCCGGCAGCATCCATGTCAAGACCGAAACCCCCGAAAGCATTAAAAAGCAACCGACCAGGGAGGACTGCGAAAGCTGCCATACTTCGGAACGCGTCAAAGCATTCAGATACCGGCCGCTTATCCATGGCGGAGGGCATTGAGATGCACGGTTTTCTTGATCTGCTCAGAAAACACCTGAACCTGAAAATCCTGGTGGTCCTCACCATTGCCGTGGCCATGGTCATGGCCGCCATCATCAGTATCAGTGTGAATAACCAGCGAGAACAGATCAGGGAGCGAATGACCGAATTCGGCTATGAACTGAAATCACTAGCCTATGCTGCCATAAAGCACCCCATGTCGATCGGGGACAGTGCTTCGGTTGAAAAACAACTCCTTGATATCCGTGACCAGTTGCACGGCACGGAAATCGTTATCTGTGATTTTAACCAGCAGATAATTTTTGCCACCCATGCCGACCGCATCAACACCAAAATCTCTTCCTTTATCCACGATCAACAAGCGGTGCAGGACCTTGAAAAGCTCCTGCAGACAGGTGACCCCACACTCGAAGTACCGTTTGAAGAAGATGTAGAGGGCAGGAAATACCTGGTTAACGTCTACAGCATTCTTAATGAACAGGAATGCCATCATTGCCATGGGGACACCAGAAAGGTCCTGGGGGGCCTGCTGACCAGGCAGTCGACCGATGCCACATACACGGCCATAGCCTCTCTGCGCAACAAAACCATTGCCATTTCAGTGATCGGTATTGGCGTTATTATTGCCTTGGTCTATTTCATGCTCGCCAAAATGGTCACCAGGCCTGTGACCCAGCTGGCCACCAAGGCAGGGCAGCTTGCAGGGGGTGATTTAACCGTTTCGGTTCCCGTCCACTCTATTGATGCCATCGGTATTCTCGGCGACGCCTTCAATTCCATGGTCCAAAGCATCAAGGATCAGATCGAGTTTGCCAACAGCCTGAAAGAAGCCATCGCCGACCCCCTGTTCATAGTCGACTTAAACAAGGTGGTTATCTATATGAATGAGCCCTGCGCTCAACTTACCGGTTTCAGCCGAGAGGAGGCTGAAGGGAAACTCACCTGCCAAGAAATTTTTCAAAGCACGATCTGCGATACGAATTGCCCTGTTCAACACTGTTTTGAAAATGGACGGCACGTTAAAGGCATCACAACGACTCTCACCACGAGAGCAGGTGAGGAGATACCGGTGATGACCAGTGCCAGCGCCCTGAAGGACGCCCATGGCAAGATTATCGGTGCGGTGGAGGTCTGTAAAGACATTACGACCGTTCTTGAGGCCGAACGGCTCCAATATATCAAGAAAACCGCTGAGCGAGAGGAAGAACAGCGTAAATATCTGGAAAATCGAGCAACAGCACTGCTGGACGTCCTATCCCAGGCCTCGGAAGGCAATCTCAAAGTTCGGGTCGAGCCTTCTGATCAGAAAGGCATTATGGATAAACTTGACCAGTATACCAACCATATGCTGGACAACCTGGAAAAGTTGTACGATAAAATATCTTCTTTCAGCAGGGAGCTGGAACTTGAAGTGGCAAAACGCACCATGATGCTGAGGGAACGGACGCTGCTCTTGGAAAAGGCCAATCGTGAACTGCGTGAGCTTGACCGCCTCAAATCATCCTTTCTTGCCAACATGTCTCACGAACTGCGGACACCGATGAATTCAATCATTGGTTATACAGATCTTCTTCTGGACCAAGTGGACGGAGAAATCAATGAAGAGCAGGAAAAGAGTCTGTGGAAGGTTTCCAACAACTCCAAACATCTGCTGCAACTCATTAACGACATTCTTGATATGTCGAAAATTGAGTCCGGTAAAATCGAGCTCAGTCCTCGCGAGACCGATATCAAAGAGTTGATAGAATCAACGCTCACAACATTCAAACCGGTATTAGAGGAAAAACAACTTACGATAACCTACAATTTCAGCGATGAGCTGCCGCCGGTCTATGTCGATGACGACAAGACCCGGCAGATCCTCAACAATCTGTTGTCAAATGCGGTCAAATTTACCGATGAAGGCGGGCTGACCATCCATGTCCATCCTTCAGTCATTGGCATCAGGCCTGGAGAGGCTCCTCTTTTTATGGAGATTTGCGTTGAGGACACGGGAATCGGCATAAAAGACAGTGATCTGGACAAACTGTTTGACAAGTTCAGTCAGATTGACGTCTCCAGTATCCGACCCTACGAAGGCACCGGCCTGGGGCTTAGTATTGCCCGAGGTCTAGTGGTATTACATAAGGGCGTTATCTGGGTCGAGTCTGAGTTTGGTAAAGGGACAAAGATGTTCTTTACCCTGCCCGCCAATAAAGAGCTGTTTGAGAAACCTGCCAAACCGGTGCTTGAACCGCTTATGGCGGAAAAACTCGCCGAGTATTTTGACAAATCGACAGAGACGTTTCTCAAAGAGCCGACCTATGGCGGTAAACCCATCCGTTGCTGGGAATACACCCATTGCGGCCAGACGAGTTGTCCTGCTTACGGAAGCAGGGAGCACCGTTGCTGGCTCATGCCTGGAACACACTGTAAAGGAACGGTTGTGGCCAAGTGTCCTGAAAAGGCTGAATTCTGTAAAGCCTGTGAAGTGATTGAGCAGTTGATTCTCAGTGAGAACAACCGCTCGATGGAAAATCTCCCGGATATGCTGGGGCAAACCAACAAAACAGTACTTGCCATCGACGATAATGCAGAGGTCATAGAGTTGATCAAGAAAAACATCGACGCCGACTATAACGTCATCGGCCTGCTAAACAGCGAAGAAGCGCTCACTAAAGCCCTTGAAATTCAGCCCGTCGCAATCACTCTCGACATCATGATGCCCGGCAAGAACGGCTGGCAGGTCTTGCAGGAATTGAAAAATAACCCGAAAACACAAGATATCCCGGTTATAATTATCTCGATTGTCGACGAAAAGAAAATCGGTTTCAGTCTTGGGGCGGCTGAGTATATCGTCAAACCGGTCAACAAAAAAATCCTGCTCGACAAACTGAAAAATCTGGAAAAGCTCTCAAACATCAGAAAAGTACTCATTGTTGACCACGACACATCCTCCAGGGACCTGATGTATAGTGTCCTTCGCAAGGCCGGATGCGAGGTGACGACAGTCTCCGACAGTGGAGAAGCCTTAGTTTCCGTACATGCAGAAAAGCCTGACCTTATCATTCTCAACCTGATTGTTGCGGATTCGGATTGTGAGTTTGACCTTATTGAACAGCTTAAATCAAATGAAAAAACCAAGGATGTTGCCTTCATCCTGATTACGCAAAAAGATCTGGACACGGAAGAATTTGAGCGACTTAATGGTTGTATTCAGGCAATACTCAATAATGGCCTGCTGACCGAGGCGGATCTATTGGAAGAACTCAAAGAGATCATCAGAAAAATGTGAGGAAGGGCTCAATGGCACAGCAGCAAGAAACACCTGGAAAAATTCTGGTCGTCGATGATAATCAGGACAGTCGCGAACTAGTAATTAAAATTCTGAAAGGAAAGGGGCATCAGTTTGTCGAGGCGGTTGATGGCGAAGATGCGCTCGAACAGGTTGCCGCAGAGCTACCAGACCTTATTCTCATGGACATCTCGCTTCCAAAAATTGATGGCCATGAGGTAACGCGGCGCCTAAAACAAAACAAGCAATTCGCCTCAATTCCGGTCATTGCCCTTACCGCTCATGCCATGAAGGGCGACATGGAAAAAGCACTTGCCGCCGGTTGTGAAGGCTATATTTCCAAACCGATCAATGTCCGCGAATTTTACGACCGGATCAAGGAATTCCTGCCAACAACTTAAGAACTTTTGGAAAAAATATCCCCCTCCGGCCATCGCCTTTCAGCAGTGCTCATGGCATTTTCAGTCTGATAACCGGCCGCCACCATAGAGGCATGGTCGATTTTTTTTAATCACGAAATCAATCCATTGCCAAACAATTTCAGGTACCCTTCAGTGTATCGACACCTCAACCCCATCACTGTGAAACCGGCTTTTTAATCCGCATGGCCCTGGCCAACGTTTCTTGAATCCACAACCACAGTATTCATTAATTTTAGGCTACCTTGAAAAAAGGAATATTCGCCCGATCTCGGCGTTATGCTCAAAACTTTATCCTGGGAATATCCTACCTGTGGTAAAATGTATCGCATGCCTCGGAATCTACGCGTACCTGATCTCGAACGAAAATCCTAATTCTTCAAGGCTCCCTTTACAAGAATCAGGTCAAAAGCAAAGGTCGACTCGTCCCGTTTTCGACAGGGTAATCTCAACCTTCGTTCTGCGTTGACGCAGCCCCACATCCTCTAACAAAAAGACAGGCAGCAGGTCAACTCCGGCTTCCTTGTAAAAACGATTTGAGTGATTGCGCCCATAAACCGTCTGGGGCAATACCTAAAGAAAGGTTATGCTGTTTCAGTATCGCCACGCCATAAACTACCGCTATATTACCTATAATGCGACAATTTGCCGTATTGCCAGCAGTGCGGATGTCATATACCCTTTGAAAATTACAGCTCTACAGGCAAGACAAATCACCTGTGTTATTGATCAACCTGTAAACGTTAAGGAGGATGTATGAAAAAGAACAAACTGAAAATATTGCTGACGGCTACGGCATTGATTGCCACCGGTGCCATTGCACTGGATGCCACAGCCGGCAAGGGGCCGAAAAAAAACAGCAAGACTTCAGATATTCTCACGATGAATGCCCTCAATGCCGGCAGGCAGGGCCAATCCGGAACAGTCCTTGATCTCACCGGTGATGGCAGAAAAGACCTGGTGGTTGGAGCCCCATATGCAAAAAAGAACAAAAACCTTGGCGCGTTATTGATCTATGAGGCAGGGAAAAGTGGATTCTCAAAACGGCCGTCACGTATAATCAGGGGAAAGGGAAACTTAGGCTGGAGCGTCGTTTCCATCGGCAACCATCCCGGTGATACGTGTTTTGCGGCAAGCGCATTCAGCGGCAGCGGAAAGAATGCCTCCCTCGCAGGTACGGTTACCCTCTACTCGTGTGATCGCAAACCTTCTGTACAAGCGATTTTAGAAGGCGAGGATGCCATGGACAAATTCGGTTTCGCCATGGCGACCGGTGATCTAAACGGCGACGGCGACAATGAGCTGATTGTTGGGTCACCAATGCATTCGCCAAGCCCCGATCTCTATCAAAAAGGTGCACTCTATGTATTCTGGGGGCCTGGGCACTCTCAGGCTTCGCAACTCAAAATTCCTGCAACGTCCACGGTCAATGGAATAGGAATATCTCTGGCCACAGGAGATATCAATGACGACGGCATTGACGATCTCCTGGCAGGCGCATCAGGAAAAGTCGCCGGCTATTACGGAAGCACTGAATTTAACACGACAGCTTTGGCTGGCCCAGATGTATTGATCTCCGGCAGGGACAGGGATTTTGGCCGCGCGATTGCGGTAACTTCTGATGTCAATCATGATCGTTTCAACGACATTGCCATAGGGGCCAGAAAAGCTGTTATCGGTGGACAAGTTGACAGTGGAAGACTGTTCATCGTTCAAGGTGGTTCAGGGGGAAGAACAATTAATGGAGATGAAGATTCAGCAGATATCCTGGCAAAGGTAGACGGTGAACCTCTCTGCGGCCTTTTTGGCTCTGTCATTCAACCTGTGGGTGACCTTGACGGAGACGGCATCAAAGAGGTGGCGGTCAGCGCCGTTCATGCCGATGGTGATTGGCCAATGACGGGGGCCGTATACATTTTCAGCGGTTCAGACCTTGCTTCAACTGAAACCTCTATTGCTTCAGCCATGAAGATACCGGGCAAGGCCAGGGACATGCACCTGGGAGAGTTTCTCGCCCCGCTGCTGGACGGCACTCTGCTTGCAGCCGGAGCCCCGACGGAACGAAGGAACACCGGTACTGTGCGGATATTGAAGCTTAATGACCTGGACTGAGAAAAGGGGAGGATCTGATATGAATAAAAAAATGTACATTGTCATCCTGGGCCTTGCCTTGTCCGCAGCAACGGCCATGGCAATAATTTATGATGAAAGCGATTTTTCTGCTGGAGGTCGGATGTATGAACCAGCCCCCGAGGAGCACCAAGTTGGCAAAGACAATGGCGACGGACAAGGCTTCCATCATCCTGGGGAAGACTGTGGCCTTTGTCACAAGGTTGGTGGCAGGGCTGAAAAATATCTCTGGACCATGGCCGGAACCCTTTACAAAAACCGATCCGGCACCACGATATTAAAAGGAGGAGAGGTTATAATGGAAGACAGGGATGGCAACGTCATCAGCATGACCAGCAACAGGGCTGGAAATTTCTGGACTGAGGCTCCCATTGCCAGTGATCCCTATACAGTGTCCAATTATCACGGCCATGAGCCGTTCTCTCCCATGTATACAGAAGATGAAGATGGAAACCTGCTAGAGCCGGCCGACCCCGACAATCCAAAAACCTGGCATTACAAAACTTGGCTTCGCAAGGGCAAGATCGTTCGCACCATGATGACAATCGGCGGAATCGGCGGCAGCCCGGTCTATAATCGCATGTCCTGCAACATGCATCACGGAGGCATCACCCACCGTTCCGGCGCACTCTGGGTAGGTAGGAATTCCACCCTTCCGTCTTATCCTGCGGAAAATCTCAGCTACAGGAAGCACATCTACCCGATACTGCGTAGCAACTGCGCTCCCTGTCATATCCCTGGTAAAAGCAAGACATCCGTAAACACCAAAACAGACCTGCCCCCATCTGATCCGGCAAGCACATGTATAGATTACAGTGGCGGTCTTGACCTGATGACGTATCAAGGGTCAACGGTTGAGGTTGCTAAACTCAATGCCGAAGGCAAACCTGATGGCACAGAAATCATTAAAAAAATAGGAGTTGTTCAGGTTGTTGACACCTCTGCACCTTCAGAAAGCATCTTACTTGTGAAAACGCTCAACAACGATGAACAGCATGGCGGTGGAAAATTTTGGAGCAAACGTTCGGCTGATTATATCGCTCTGAAACAATGGATTGCCGAGGGGGCAGAGAACAACTGAACAGTCAATAGGGCTTAAGCCCGATTCAAAGACAGGGGCCCATTGTCAGAGATGGGCCCTCTTCCCTGAAAAGGGAACCATAAAGATGGGGCCACAACCCTGGACTCTGTAATCCGGAACCGACAGACAATGTTTCAAGGCACCCGTAATTGATATATACGCAATGACCAGCCGCAACCTGCTACATCTTGGACGCACAGGCAACACAAAAAGGAGTGGCCGGATCGACTTGCAATCGCCGAATATTAATTTCTTCATCGCAGGCTGCACAATAACCGTATTCGCCTTCTTCTATGCGCTCCAGGGCGGCATCAATACGCGTAAGCTGAACAGCGCGCCGTCTTCCACTCTCCTGGGCCATGGCCTGCGACTGCATGGCATCCATCCTTGAGAGACGACCGACACTGGACTGATCAAGACTGACCGGCGCGGCGGATTCCTTTGCTGTTTGCGTCAGGTCAATAAGTTCCTGCTGCTGTAACAGGAGAAGTTTTTTAAACTTTTGCAGGTCTTGTTCATTCATTGATGCACACGTGGTTCAGCCACCGATCCTGGACATCCGGCCATGGCAATCGCCACCTTCCTCTCTCAGCTTTTGAGCCAACTGGTGTCCTTTTGGTTTGTTTTCTATTGCATCCAGCAGGGTTTGACGAATCTGCCCGTCGCTTCCACCAGAGCGCAGCACTTTACGCAGATCGATTTCTTCATCATGGAGGAGGCAGGAACGCAGGCGCCCCTCGGATGTCAGTCGCAATCGATTGCAACGATCACAGAAATGATGGCTGATGGGACTGATAAATCCCACTGCACCCTTGGCGTTGGCCCCCAGCTTAAATACCTTAGCCGGTCCGTCAGCATTCTTTTTCTCGAGCGGTAATAATTCGCCGAATTGCCCGATACGCTCCATGATCTCATCGGAAGACATATACGTATCCTTATGCCAGCGGCTTGAATTGCCGATCGGCATGAACTCAATGAATCGGACCTGCAAGGGAAGATCCCGGGAAAGCCTTGCGAACTCAGCAAGTTCGTCATCATTTATCCCTCGCATAACCACCATGTTCAGTTTTACCGGCGAAAACCCTGCGGCAAGAGCCTGTTCAATGCCCTTCCACACCTGGGTAAAGCAGTCAACACCGGTGATCTCGAAAAAACGTTTGGCTTGCAGGGTGTCTAGACTGACATTTACCTTGGTTACCCCGGCACTTACGAGATCATGCGCATATTTTTCCAACAATACACCATTTGTGGTTATTCGAATGTCATCCAACCCGTCTATCCCGCCAAGACTGCTAATAAAATGCATGACGTTGTGTCTTACAAGCGGTTCGCCGCCGGTAAGACGCAGTTTGGTGATACCCATTGCCACGGCAACCCGGACCACCCTCAGCAATTCTTCATAGGTCAACAATTCATCGTGCGAGAGCTTTACCAGGTGACCTTCATGTTCTTCTTCAGTTACACAATATATGCAACGCAGGTTGCAGCGATCGGTGAGAGACAATCTGAGATAGGAAATAGTTCGTGAAAACATGTCCGTCAGGACGGGACTTTCTGTCGATTTTGCGGAATATTTCGTCTTCATCGAGTTTTATGGTTGAACTTGCAATTAAATGATAAATTCAGTACAGACAAAATTCTTCTTCGTATCATATTCTCATTTGCTCTACGAAGGTCAACTGTTACCACTGAATGATTCACATTGCAAGACAGGCCGTATCTTATGCTCATCCTTGCCATAGAAAGTTCCTGTGACGATACCGCCGCCGCCGTTGTGGTCGGACCGAACCGGGTACAATCCAATGTCATCAGCAGCCAGTTCGATGTCCATGCCCAGTTCGGCGGGATCGTTCCGGAACTTGCCTCACGGGCTCATGTTGAAGCCATCTGGCCCGTTGTTGAACGAGCCCTGGCAGATGCCGATGTAACGCTTGATGATATCGACTGTATTGCAGCCACCCAGGGGCCCGGCCTGGTCGGTTCCCTACTGGTGGGTTTCACCTTTGCCAAGGCCGTGGCCCTGGTTAAGAAAATCCCCTGTGTCGGGGTCGATCACATGGCCGGCCATCTGCTCTCCGCATTTTTCGATAAAAATCCTCCTGTTTTTCCTTATACGGCACTGGTTGTCTCCGGAGGGAACAGCAGTCTTTTTACGGTGGAGGATGAAACCCATTTCCAATTGATCGGCCGTACCCGAGATGATGCAGCAGGTGAGGCCTTTGACAAGGTGGCCAAATTGCTTGAACTCGGCTATCCTGGTGGCCCTGCCGTCAGCAAACTTGCCGAAACCGGCGATCCGCAAGCCATTTCGTTTCCAAGGGCCTGGCTTGATAAAGACAGCCTTGATTTCAGTTTTAGTGGCCTGAAAACAGCCGTTGTCAACCATGTAAACAAATGTAGGCAGAAAAATATTGCCTTGGCTAGAGAAGATATCTGCGCCTCTTTCCAGGAGGCGGTGGTTGAAGTACTGGTTGAAAAAACCGTCCGTGCCTGCCGGAGGAACAGACACCATTCCATTATCCTTGGCGGCGGCGTTGCCTCCAACAGGCGACTGCGCCAGGAAATGACGTACAGATGTCACCGGGAAGGGTTGTCTTTACATATACCAGCACCTATCTTTTGTACAGATAACGCGGCAATGGTTGCTTTGGCAGGCTACTATCAGTTGCAGCAGGGTAACCTGCTCGCCCTTGATGATGACGCCTATTCCCGTTCACCCTTGAATTAATGATATACCATCCTTTTCGTCTTATTCGTTACGCTTTCCTGCGATTGACCAGGTTACGCGGTGACCCTTATTCACTCGCCCGGGGCACGGGTTTCGGCATATTCATAGGCGTCCTTCCCCTTTTGCCAGTGCAAACCATCATTCTGATCCCTTTGACCTTGTTGTTGCGTATCAATACCATTTCCGCGATCATTGCCGCCTCCGTGGTCAGTAATCCGCTGACATTTGTCCCTCAATACTATTACACATGGAAGGTGGGCAACAGTATTTTACCTGGGCGCATCAGTTGGGAACAGTTACAGGAAATAATGTCAATGATAAAGACAGGCAGCCTGCTGGAAGGCATCGCCACCCTGTCCCATTTAAGTTTCAACACCCTGTCGGTTATTCTCACCGGCGGAGTAGTCATAGGCTTGCCGCTGGCAGTTATCGGCTATTTTATGGCATTGAAATTTTTCGTAACCCTGAGAACGAAACGCCTGGCCAAACAAAAACTGCATTAACATCAGACCATGGACAGAAAACATACAAAAAACCTGTTGAAGAATGAAGGGCTGGCACCGAAAAAAAAGCTCGGCCAGAACTTTCTTGTCCATAAACATACGGCAGAGCGAATCGTTGAACTGGCAGGAATCGAACAACATGATACCATAGTGGAAGTTGGAGTCGGCCTTGGTGCTCTGACAGAACCTCTGGCCCGGGCCGCAGAAACTGTTATCGGCATCGAAGCGGACTCCGGCATTGTCAGAATGCATACCGAACAAAAGGACCTGCCTGAAAACGTCCAGTTGCTCCATCAAGACATTCTCCAGACAGATTTTAACAAGCTGGCCCTAGAGGCTGGCGGCAGGCTCAAGATCGTTGCCAACCTCCCCTATTCCATATCCACTCCGTTTCTTTTCAAGCTCTTCCTCCATGCAGAAATTATGGAAAGCGCAGTGGTCATGCTGCAAAGAGAGGTCGCACAACGGCTGCTGGCACAACCGGGAACAAAAGAGTATGGTGTACCAACGGTTCTCCTTGCAAGCTGTGCCGAGATAACAATGCTTATGCGGGTTAAACCTGAAGAGTTTCATCCACGACCCAAGGTTGACTCCTCGGTCGTGCGTCTGGGGTTCTTCCCTGTACCAAAACGGGTTCAACTGCTGGCAAGTGTTGATCGGGAAAGTTTACGCAAGGTGGTCAATGCAGCTTTTGGCCAACGACGAAAAACACTTGTCAACGCACTGCACGGTGGCGGCTTCGCTGCCGATAAACCCCAACTCGCCCAGGCAATTGAGGGCTGCGGCTTGTCTACATCGATCCGGGCGGAACGATTGAGTATTGAGGATTTCATCCACCTGACCAATAAACTTGGCCTGACCCCGTGAAATGGAATGTACGCCGAACGGCAAAATATTATTATATCCGGCTTAAACGATTACAAGGCAGCCCCCATGCATTGGCCACCGGCGCCGGCCTGGGTGCAGCCATAGCCATCACACCGACTCTGCCACTGCACACGGTAATGATCGTCGCTGCTACCCTTGCATGTCGCGCCAGCACCATTGCAGGGCTGCTAGTTGCTACGGTAATTAGTAATCCGTTCACCTTTGCTCTTCATTATTGGCTCGCCTGGTGTATCGGCGACTTTATCTTTCCCGGTCGATTAAGCTGGCCCCAGCTCAAATCCGCCCTTGAATCCATTCGGCAACAAGGAATAATCGACAGCCTCTACACCTTAAGCGAACTGAGCCTGGATGCATTACTGGTTCTCCAGACAGGAGGGCTGGTTCTAGCCGTACCTCTTGGTTTTTTCACTTATTTCCTCTCCTATTACTTTTTTCGCAAAATAGAGAAAAAACGACAACAAAAACACTTGCTTAATTAGCAGTCCTCCGTTAGACTTTCTTCTGTTCCTAATCGAGAAGAAAGAAAAAATACGTCCATCCCTGACGGCCAGACCTTTTTCATGCAAAATTTCGTTTTCTATAATCCAACAAAGATCCTCTTTGGCCGTAATACGATATCCTCAATTGGCCCGGAGACTGCTGCTTGGGGAAGTCATGCACTTCTTGTCTACGGCAAAAGCAGTATCAAGCAAAGCGGTCTGTATGAACAGGTCACCTCTTCTTTGCAGGCTGCAGAAGTTGAGATTACAGATCATGGCGGAGTCTTCTCGAACCCGCTACTCAGCCATGTGCAAACCGGAATCGAGAAAGTCAAACAAAACGATATTGACGTTATCGTCGCTGTTGGCGGAGGCTCTGTCATTGACAGCGCCAAGGCCATAAGTGCCGGCGCCCTTGTCGAACATGATGTCTGGAAGTTTTTTTCCGGTAAAAAAAGTATTAAAAAAACATTACCCTTGACAACGGTGCTGACCCTTGCCGCCGCCGGCTCGGAAATGAACTCTGGTATGGTGATTACCAACGACTCTACCCGGGAAAAATTCGGCTTCGGCCACCAAATGCTCCATCCAAAGACATCCATCCTTGACCCGGAAATCACCTATACTGTCCCGCCGGATTATACTGCTTATGGTGCGGTTGACGCGATAGCCCACGTCCTTGAATTTTACATGACCGCCAGTGATCCGGAAACGCCGGTTCAGGACCGGATTATGGAGGGGTTGATTGAAAACGCCATAACCGCCTGCAATCGATGCCTTGAGAACCCAACCGACTATAACGGTCGTGCCAACCTGATGTGGACCTCGACACTGGCCTTAAATGGGCTCACCGCTGCCGGGCTTGGCAGGGTTGGCTTCCCCATGCATATGATTGAACACTCTCTCAGCGCTCTTTACGATATACCACATGGCGCTGGGCTATCCATAGTCATACCCGGTTGGCTCAAGTGGTTTTCCAAGACTCATCCCGCTCGTATTGCCAGTCTTGGAAAACGAATTTTTCCAAGCGCCGATATTGAAGAAGACTCCGACGAATTGGTAGCCACCAGAACCATCACCATCCTCCATAACTGGTTTGGCAGGGTTAATAGCCCTACATCATTGGAAGAGGTTGACATTCCCCAATCCGATATTCCGCGAATCGCTGAAAATGCTCTGGCTCTTGCCAAAGTCTGGCGGTTAACAAACTATACGGCTGAAACTATCGAAGAAATACTTCACCTTTGCAGGTAATCAAGGCCATAATGTTCAAGGCAACGAAACTCTATGCTTTCCGATTGGGTTCAGCTTTGAGCGGTTGAGTCGATTCAACTCAGTGAATTGATCATCACTTACAAAATGAATGACAATTCGTTTACTGTGGGTTACTAAGTAAGAGATATTTACTCTCATCATTCAAACAGATTCAGGTGTCAATCCTATGCACTCTACAGTCCCCGCTAGCCTACCCGTTTCCCCTGAATGGCTCAGTGATTTTGACAAATACCTGATAGGTGAAGGAACACACGAGCGTGCCTATGAAAAACTCGGTGCGCACCTGGTCAGCATGCAAGGAAAAACCGGTGTTGCTTTTGCGGTCTGGGCACCCAATGCCCGCCAGGTTAGTCTTCTTGGCGACTTCAACAACTGGGATTCTTCGACCCACCCCATGCACTCCTCCGATAGCGGAATCTGGTCCGTCTTTATTCCTGGTCTCCCCGAACATTCCGTTTACAAATTTCATATAACTGCCCAGGATGAGCAATCTTTTGACAAATCCGACCCCTTTGGATTTGCCATGGAGGAACGGCCGAAAACCGGATCTGTGGTTGTCAACCTTGACAACTACCAGTGGCAGGATGATGATTGGGTACGTTCCCGCCAGCAAAATCAGGCTCTTGATCGCCCCCTTTCCATCTATGAACTCCATTTAGGTTCCTGGAAAAAAGCCGTAGATAAAGAATGGGGCTTGCGTTATCTCAACTACCGTGAACTTGCCGAAGAGCTGATTCCGTATATCCTGGAAACCGGTTATACCCACATTGAGCTGCTGCCGATCGCCGAATATCCCTTTGATGGCTCCTGGGGATATCAGGTGCTTGGATTCTTTGCCCCGACCAGCCGGTTCGGAACTCCTGCCGACTTCATGTATTTTGTCGACCAGTGCCACCAGAACGGAATCGGGGTTATTCTCGACTGGGTGCCTGCCCATTTCCCCAAGGATGGTTCCGGTTTGAACTATTTTGACGGAACCCATCTCTATGCCCATGAAGACCCCTTACAGGGGGAGCACCAGGATTGGGGCACCATGATTTTTAATTACGGTCGCAATGAAGTGCGTTCGTTTTTAATCTCCAACGCGCTCTTCTGGATAGATAAATACCATAT
Organism: uncultured Desulfobulbaceae bacterium; assembly: GCA_945787305.1. Classification (GTDB taxonomy): domain Bacteria; phylum Desulfobacterota; class Desulfobulbia; order Desulfobulbales; family Desulfobulbaceae; genus DRLX01. Next base: position 20,449 of record CALZIH010000005.1, read on the forward strand.
TGATGGCCTGCGGGTCGATGCGGTCGCCTCCATGTTATACCTTGATTATTCGCGATCGGAGGGACAATGGGTTCCCAACAAATATGGCGGCAGGGAAAACCTAGATGCGATCAGTTTTCTGCAAAAGACCAATGAAGTGGTCCATGGTATCTTTCCCGGGGTATTAACCATAGCCGAAGAATCCACTTCATGGCCGATGGTCTCCAGGCCGACCTATCTCGGCGGCCTTGGTTTCAGTTTGAAATGGAATATGGGCTGGATGCACGATACGCTGGAGTACATGTCAAAAGAGGGAATTTTTCGACGGTTTCACCATAATGAAATGACATTTGGCATGCTCTATGCCTTCCATGAAAATTTTATTCTCCCCCTGTCCCATGATGAGGTGGTGCACGGCAAAGGCTCCATACTCAATAAAATGTCAGGTGATGAATGGCAGAAATTTGCCAATCTCCGTGCTTATTACGGGTTCATGTGGGGATATTGCGGCAAAAAATTACTCTTCATGGGAAATGACTTCGGGCAATGGCAGGAATGGAACCATGACCAAGGCCTTGAGTGGGACGCACTTAAAGCCCCTCTCCATATGGGACTGCATCGCCTTGTCCGGGACCTGAACCTGGTCTACCGTAGCGAACCGGCCCTCTACGAAAACGATTTTGATTGGACCGGATTTCGCTGGATTGATGCCAACGATTCCGATAACTCGGTATTATCCTTTATCCGTTGCGCAAAGGATATGGATAACTTTCTCGTCATTGTGTGCAACTTCACCCCTGTTGTGCGTAAAAACTACGTAATCGGCGTACCGTCCGGGTGCCGGTATCAAGAAATAATCAATTCAGACCAAGACGTTTACGGTGGCAGCGGTCACCATATCAACGGGACCCTAGACTGCAGAGATCAACCGGCCCACGGCATGACGCATTCCCTGCAGTTGACGCTGCCGCCATTATCCACAGTCATACTTAAACCTGTAGTCGATTAATTTTTTTAAGAATATTTTTTAACCCAACCTCTACATACGAATCAGGACCATGAAACTGAAACCACTTACGATTGTTCTGTCAGTTGTCGGCGTCATCATCTACATTTTCCTGGCGGTTTTCCATTCAAATCTCAAAAAAAGTCATCCACTCCCTGAACCCGGTCATTCCATAGAAACGGTTGAACAGGACGGGCATGCAGGAGAATGGAAGAAAAAGGCACAGCTGTATGAAGTGGAATTAAAGGTGGCAAACAAACAGATTACCGCCCTTCAGGAAGAAAACCCGGAAATCCGTTCCCTCAAGGAACAGCTCGCTCAAGTTATCCAGGATCAGATTGCTGCTGTTGAGCGATCTGCTGCGGCCAAAAAAGAACTGGTCAAAAAGGATGAAGAAATCCAACGTCTGATTGAACAGTTACACACGGTAACAACGGCAGCCGCAGAGAAAACCGAAGACAAGCTTGCCGATCGTGATGCCCGTATCAATCAACTTGTCGAAGGGCAAGAGGTTGTTGCCGGTAGGTACGACCAGCTTGTTCAGGAAAAAGAAACCCTGACGAAGTTGATGGCCGAGCAACAGGCATCTGTACAAGATATGGCTAAGCAACTGGCTGAGCGTGATGAACGCATTCAATTGTTCACGCAAAGTCAGGAGTCCATAGCATCCAAATACCAGCAACTTGCAGATGAAAACGCGAGCCTGAACGAACAACGGGGTAAACAACATGCCGCCACGGACGATTTGGAACAAAAACTTGCTGAACGTGAGGGGCGTATCCAACAGTTCCTCCAATCCCAGGATATCCTTGTCGGCAAGTATCAGAAGCTGATCCAAAAAAACGAAACATTAGCCCATGAAAACAGTGCCTTAGTTAAGAAAATAGAGATTCAGGCCAACAAGCAAAACGAGCTTGCCCGCGAATTAGAAAAAGCTCAGACAATCAATAAGCACCTCGATGAGGTTGCAGCGTCACTTGAATCAGAAAAGAAAGGCCTTGCCAGTTCGGCCAACGAACGCATCGATGCACTCACCGATAGAGTTGAAAAAAGTGCTGGAGAGCTTGCTGCAGCACTCAGTACCATCCAGGAGCTTCAAACAGCCGCTGCCGATACCGAACTCAACCTGAGCGAGTTTGAAAAAGCCGGCGAGGAAAAAGAAAAGGCGCTGGAGCAGTTGCGCAACGATACGCAACAGCAGATTTCTGAAATCGGTAACCTTAAAGCCCGGCTAACCGATACCACCTCGCAACTGGCCATCACCAAAAATGCACTGAAAAAGGCCGAGCTCAAAGCCGAGGCCATGCTGCGTTACGGCCAGGAAAAAGATAAAATGCTTGCCCCCTCAGCCCGCCAGATTGCCCTCTTGGAGCAACAACTGACCACCAAGGAAGAGGAACTGTCAAAAGCAAAGGAATATCTTGAAGAGCAACCCGTTGCCGCCGCAGCAGTTGAGGACAAACTGGCTAGCCAAACAAAGCTTCTCGAAGAAAAGGAAGCAGAGCTTATCGCGCTGCGTGGAGAACTTGTTCCCCTGCGTCGTGAAAAGGAAGAAGGTGTCGCCGAACGTCAGGAACTGGTAAGAAACCTTGCCTCCATGACTGAATCGATGAAGGTCGTCAACAACGAGATTTCCGCTCTTCAAGGAGAGATTGAAGAGACGAGCCAATCTGCCCTTGGGCTTGAAGCCGCCCTTGCCGAAACAAAAGATGCTCTTGCACAGAATCAGAACGCATTGAACGAAATGCAAACTGAACGGGATAGCTTGCAAGAAGTTGCTTCGAAGACGGAAACCGAGCTTTCCTTGGCCCGTGAACAAAATAGCCAACTGCAGACTAACCTAGAAGAGATAACCGAACAACTGGCCTCCGCAACCACCCAGGTCACATCTCTCCAAGAGGAGCAAACCGTCGTACAGGAACAGCTTGCCGCCTTGCAGGCAACCGCCCAAGAAATGGAAGCCATTAAGGCAATGCTGCAAGAGAAACAGACCGCCCTTGTCGCTGCCGAGGGCAAAATCAACGAATTGGCTGGCTTGCAGGCGCAGAATGATGAACTGACGGCTGCCAGGACAGCACTTGAAGAAGAAAAGGCGGTCTTAACCAACCAGCATGAAGAGGCCCAGGTCAAACTTGCAGCAATGACGGAGCTGGAATCACAGGTCACAACGTTACAGACTGCATTAACATCTCTTGAAGAAGAAAAGGCAAACCTGATTGCCCAGCAGGAAACTACCCAGGAAAAAATTGCAGCTCTTGCGCAATTGGAAGAGCAAGTTGCAACCTTACAGGCCTTAACTGCCAGCCTGGAAGAAGAAAAGGCGAACCTTACAAATCAACTTGGCCAGGATCAGGAAAAACTGACAGCCTTTGCTGAATTGGAAGCGCAAGTGTCAACGTTGCAGGCAGCGGCTTCGTCTCTTGAAGAAGAGAAAACCGCATTAACCATGCAAATGGAGACCGCACTTGCCGCCAGTCAAACCCTTGCAAATATCCAATCAGAGTTACAGGCAAAAACCGAAGAGTTGGCAGCCGCTAAATCGCAACTAGCTGAACTTGCTACCAAAGCCCAAGACCTAGAAGCCACTCAAAGCAACCTGCAACAGCAAACCGAAGCGCTTACTGCAGCCGAGGCTGAAATTCAAGCATTGAAAGCTGCAGCAGTCAGTGTCGATGCCGACCGGGCAACTCTTGAAAAGGTGAGTACAGCCAAGCAGGCTGCTGAAGAAAAAATAGGAAAACTGGAAACCCAACTTGGACAACTTACCGACTCCCTGGAAGGAAGCAAGCAACGGGAACAATCTCTGCAAAAAAGCCTTTCTTCTGCTGAAAAACAAATAGCTGAGCTTACATCAACTGCGGGTGATCAAAAACAGCTTACAGAGCTACTGAAGGAAAAAGAGCTTGCCCTTGGCGAGGCGACCAACAACCTTGCCGCGCTCAGCAAAGAAAAAGATGCACTGGCGGCCCAGCTATCCAAGAGCGACACTGTCAGCAAAGAGCTTGCCGACCTGCAGGCCCGGTTCAAAGAAAAGGAAAAGGAACTGACCAGGCTGAATAACCAGGTAACTGAACTGGCCAATGCTTCCCAGGAACTGGAACGGCTCAAACAAGAACTTGAGCAGGTCAATCAAAAAAACAGTGCATTGGAGGAACAAATCAAGGCTTTGCAAAAGGAACGCGATCAGGTTCTCATGCAGGCCAAAGATTCCGACAATGACGGTGTCTCAGATGCCGATGACCGGTGCGCAAACACCTTGGCTGGTATATCCGTAGATGCTACCGGTTGTGAAAAGGACAGTGATGGCGACGGCCTGCTGGATAGCCGAGACCTCTGTCCCGATTCCGCTACCGGAAGTGTCGTTGATGGATTGGGCTGCAAACAGAACGAGAACATTATCCTTGCAGATGTCACCTTTGCCCTTGGTACAGCCAACCTGACGGAGGAGACCCAAAGGAATCTGAAACGTGTTGCTGAAATCCTGGTCCAGTTTCCTGAAATCACCCTCGAAGTTGCCGGTTATACTGATAACATTGGAGAAGAAAACCGTAACAGGCAACTCTCCAAACTCAGGGCGACATCCGTGATGAACTACCTGGTTGAACAGGGTGTCAGTGCAGATAAATTAACTGCCAAAGGATTTGGCCAGGCCGACCCCATCGCCGACAATGCCACTGCGCAAGGGCGTGCCAAAAACCGGAGAGTCGAACTGCACAGGGTTGCGGAAACCACCGATGAACAAGCCCCTGCTGCTCAATAAGCAACATCACTACAAAGAAAAATCAAAGGCCTTGCTCTTCATGAAGAGTAAGGCCTTTTTTGTTTTGCAGTTTCCTGTTCCGGTAAACGTTCCATCCTGCTTCTGGCTGAAAACATCCATCTCCGCAAC